>DATLLN010000233.1:0-15970 GCA_035537835.1 Gaiellales bacterium | reverse complement strand
GTGCAGGACGACGGCCTGGTCGTCGACCCAGTGAACGGTGCCGTCGCGGTGGACGATGCGGTACGAGCCGCGGTACGACTCGCCCCGATCCATGAACTCGCCGTAGCTGGCCGACGCCTCAGGCTGGTCGTCGGGGTGCAGGATGTCGCTCCACGTGTGCTTGCCCGACAACCAGGCCTCGACCGGGATGCCGGTCATCCGCTCGATCTGAGGGCTCATGTGCAGCGGCGTGCCGTCCCGCAGGTGAACGTAGGTGACCGCCGGGCCATGGACGATCAGCGACCGGTGCAGCGCCTGGGCCCGCCGCGCCTCGCCGAGCACGTCGCTCGAGCGCTGCAGATCGCGGAACCGCGCCTCGAGCACCCAGCCCGCCGCGTCGTTGCTGCGCAGGGAGACGTGGTCGGCCGCGAGCACCGTGCGGGCATGCTCGAGCAGCGCCTCGAGCAGCGGGCGCGGATGAGCCTGCGACGAGGCTGCCTCCACCTGCCGAAGCATCACATAGGCAGGCCATCGTTCAGGTCACCGAATTGCGGTATCGGCGAGACCCCCGGGCCGGGCGCCCGCGCGAGGGCGACGGCGCTCACCCGGGCGGCGCCGGCGCGCCGCAGCACCGCCCCGCACTCGGACAGCGTCGCGCCCGTCGTGTGAACGTCGTCCACCAGGATGACGCTCGCCGGCGGGGTTCCGGCCGCACGGAATGCGTCGCGGACGTTTGCCCGTCGCTGGGCGGAGCGAAGCCCGCGCTGCGGGCGGCGGCGGCCGGTGGTGGCCAGGAGCGGCCCGCATGCCATGTCCCAACGGCCGGCGAGCGCACGGGCGACGAGCTCCGCGGGGTGGCAGCCGCGGCGGATGGTGCGCCAGCGGTCGGGCGGCACCCAGGTGACGAGGTCGGCGTCCGGCCGCTGCACGACCAGCGCGACCAGCCCCGCCCCGTGCTCCGCCAACCCGCGGAGCCGGCCCGTCTTCAGCGCGTGCACCAGCTCCCGCCCCGCGCCGTCGTGGAGCACGGCCGCGCGGGCCGTGTCGAAGCCGAGCCGCCGGCCGCGGCACTCCGCGCAGGCGTCGAGCGCCCGTTCGGCGGGCGCGCCGCAGCGCTCGCAGAGCGGGCCGCCGATCAGCGGCAGCCGCAGCAGGCAGCGGGAGCAGAGCAGCGGCCCTGCGATGGCGCAAAGCGCGCAGCGCGGCGGGGTCAGCAGGTCGAGCGGTGACGGCACCCGGCGACGCTAGCCGGGCGCAGCGTCACGCCGCTGTCACGGACCGTGCCGTTGGTGTTCCGCGGCGGCCAGGTAGGGCGCGACGCGCGCCGAGATCGCGGCCCGGTTGGCGTCCAGCTCGGCATGGTCCTTGGCCGGGATGAAGCGCGACTCCGGGCCGTCGCGCGGCACCAGCAGGAACGACGAGCGGAGCGCGGAGGTGAGCTCGCCGATCAGGCGCTCGAACTGGATCGCCGGCCGCCCATCGACCGACTTCTCGACCCGGAACCACGTCCACGCCATGTCCAGGTCGCGCAGCTCTGCGGCGTCCACCAGGAACGTGTTCGTGTTGAACACCCCGACCGAGTCCTCGTCCACGTCCTCCGGCACGCGGAAGCTCTCCAGGATCACCGGCCGGCCGTCGACCCGGAACGGGCTGCCGCCGCGATCGCCCGGCACCTTCTCGACCACCTCCACCGTCAGCGGAGCGCCGCCGTCGAGGTGCTTGCCCAGCACCAGCGGGTCGATCGCCGCGCCAAGGTTGTCGAGGTTGGCGATCCACACGACGCGGACGCCCTCGTCCATCAGCCGGCCGAGCGTGCCGGCGCCACGGATGCTGTCCGGCAGGTCGCCGTGGCCGGTGGCGTGCAGGCTGGGCCGGTCTTCGGCCGTGCGGAACAGATGCCCGTCGGGCGTCAGGCGCAGGGAGACGCCCTGGGTGAACGCGTCGACCCGCCGGCCGTCGAGCGTGTCGCCCAGCGTCTCGCGGATCGGATCGTCCGTGGCGTAGCTGGTCATCAGCACCAGCGGCAACGGGGCATCGGCCACGGCCGACCAGTGCTCGCGCTCCGCCAGTCGGGCATCGAGGAATGTCAGCGCAGGTCGGATCTCGACCAGCGCCTTGACCACGCCGCCCATGCGGGTCGCCATGCCGCCGGCCAGCACGACCACGGCCAGCTCGCTGCGGCGGATCGCCTCCAGCCCGAGCAGCTCGAGCCTGCGCCCCTCGTCCGACGTCCGATCGGGGAGCGAGTCGATGTCCTCGGGCAGCGGCGGCGTGACCTCCCCGCGCACCCGGTTCGATGCGCCGTCGCCCGGCAGCAGGTGATCGGCCCAGCCCAACAGCCGGCTCCGGTCGAACCCCCAGTGCTCCAGCGCCGCCGCCGTGTCCGGGTCGAGCGCGTCCAGCTCGGCAGCGAGATCAGCCAAGGTCGTAGGGCGGTCGGTGGATGCCGTGCTCGGTGACGATGGCGGTGATGTTCTCGGCCGGGGTCACGTCGAAGGCGGGATTGTAGACGTCGATCCCCTGCTCGGCCTGGCCGCCTCGCACCTCGGACGGATCGCGGTGCTCGATCGGGATCTCGGCCCCGGACGCCAGCGTGGCGTCGATGGTGGAGCTCGGCGCGGCGATGTAGAACGGCACGCCGTGGGCGCCCGCGAGCACGCTCAGCGCATACGTGCCGATCTTGTTCGCCGCGTCGCCGTTTCGGGCGACCCGGTCGGCCCCGGTGACCACGGCCTGTACCCGTCCCTGTGCCATCAGCCAGCCGGCCATCGAGTCGGTGACCAGCGTCGCCGGGATGCCGTCCTCGACCAGCTCCCAGGCCGTCAGCCGAGCGCCCTGCAGCAGCGGCCGGGTCTCGTCGACCCAGACCGAGATCGATGGGTCGCGGCTGTGCGCCGAGCGGATCACGCCCAGCGCCGTGCCGTAGCCGCCGGTGGCGAGCGCCCCCGCGTTGCAGTGGGTGAGCACGGCGCCGCCGTCGGGGATCAGCGCGGCCCCGTGGTCGCCGATCAGGTGGCAGCGCTCGACCTCCTCGGCGTGCAGCGCAACCGCTGCGGCGTCCAGCGTCGCAATCAGCTCGCCGTCCGGGGCGGCATCGGCCACCTCGCGCATCCGCCCCACGGCCCAGGGCAGGTTGACGGCCGTCGGCCGGGCGGCGACCAGGCCCGGGCAGGCGGCGTCCAGCTCCGCGCGGCCCGACCGCGCGGCGACCGCGACGCCGTAGGCGGCCGCGACGCCGATGGCGGGCGCGCCTCGGACGACCATCGTGCGGATGGCGTCGGCGATGTCCTGCCACCGCGCGTAGCGCTGCTCGACCCGCTCGGCGGGCAGCAGCCGCTGGTCGAGCAGCACCAGCTCGCCGTTCTCGAGGCGGGCGATCTGCTGCGGCTGGATGGTCAACGCGCTCGGTGTAACAACGGGGTCAGACCCCTTTGTTACACGGTCAGGTGCCTTCGTCCCAGGAGTCCAGGTAGAGCCGCTGCTCGTCGGTCAGCGTGTCGATCTCGACGCCCATGCTGGCGAGCTTGAGCCGGGCGACCTCATCGTCGATGTCGCGCGGCATGTCGTAGACCCGCTTCTCGAGCTCGGCGTGGTGCTTGACCACATGCTCGGCCGCCAGCGCCTGGTTGGCAAAGCTCATGTCCATCACCGAGGCGGGATGCCCCTCGGCCGCAGCCAGGTTGACCAGCCGGCCCTCGGCCAGCAGGAAGATCCGGCGGCCGCCGGACAGGTCGAACTGCTCGACCATCGGCCGGGCGACGCTCACGCTGCCGGCGAGCTTGCGCAGCGCCGGGATGTCGATCTCGACGTTGAAGTGGCCGGTGTTGGCGAGGATCGCCCCGTCCTTCATCAGCTCGAAGTGCTCGCCGCGGAGCACGTGCTTGTCGCCGGTCGCCGTCACGAACAGGTCCCCCGTGCGGGCGGCGTCGGCGATCGGCATCACGCGGAAGCCGTCCATCACGGCCTGCAGCGCGCGCAGGGGATCGACCTCGACGACGATCACATGCGAGCCCAGGCCGCGCGCCCGGTCGGCGATGCCCCGGCCGCACCAGCCGTACCCGCACACGACGAACGTCCGCCCGGCCAGTAGCACGTTGGTCGCGCGCAGGATGCCGTCGATCGTCGACTGGCCGGTGCCGTAGCGGTTGTCGAACAGGTGCTTGGTGTTGGCCTCGTTGACTGCGACGATCGGGAAGCCGAGCTTGCCGTCGCGCTCCAGGGCGCGCAGCCGGATGACGCCGGTCGTCGTCTCCTCGGTGCCGCCCATGATCTCGCCCAGCTGATCCTGGCGGGTCGAGTGGAGGACGCCGATCACGTCGGCGCCGTCGTCCATCGTCACCTGCGGCCGGTGGTCGACGGCCGCCTCGATGTGCCGGTAGTAGCTCTCGGAGTCCTCACCGTTGACGGCGAACACGGAGATGCCGTGGTCGGCGACCAGCGAGGCCGCCACGTCGTCCTGCGTGGACAACGGGTTCGAGGCGCACAGCGCCACGTCGGCGCCGCAGGCCGCCAGCGTCCGCATCAGGTTCGCGGTCTCGCTGGTCACGTGCAGACAGGCCGACAAGCGGATCCCCTGCAGCGGCCGCTCGGCCGCGAAGCGCTCGCGGATCTGCGCCAGCACCGGCATCTGCCGGTCGGCCCACTCGATCCTGCGCGCGCCGGCCTCGGCCAGGCCGAGATCGGCGACGTCGTGTCCTGCAGTGGCGCTCATGCCGGCGAGACTATAGCCCGCACCGTGCGCACCAGCGCGCCGAGCCCCACCAGCCCGACGCCGGCCAGCACCACCATCCATGCGGCGCCGGAGCTGTTCCCGACCACCTGCGAGATCGCTCCCAGCCAGATCAGCCCGCCCAGGGCGCCGACCCAGATCAGGGCATCCATTCGCAGAACGGCGGCAGCGAGGAAGGTGAAGACGGCGGTCAGCGCGAGCACGAAGTGCCACGCATGGAGATCACGCGGATATTCATCGGTCAGCAGCCCCACCACCGCCGCAGCGTAGGCCAGCAGGCTCGCCGTGCGCGCGGCGTGTGGCGCGAAGTCGCTGCGCTTGGCGACCAGCCAGGCCGCCAGGAGGGCGGCCGCACCCGCCTCGATCAGCAGCATCCCCGACACGCCAATCGGCGAGTCGCCCGACGAACGGTCGCCGACGCTCGCGGCGCCGAAGCTGACCAGGGCGACAACGGACGCCGACAACCCCCACCCGGTCAGCCGTACGCTTCCGATCAGCCGGTGGCACGCCAGCACCTCGATCGTCGCCGCGAGACCGCAGAGCGTCCCAAAGGCGGCCGGGTTCTGCGGATCAAGGACGCCGGCCAGCGTGACGAACGCCGCGGCCAAGGCGACCTGCCCGACCAGACCGGCGGCCTCGGCCTGCCACAGCGGGCGACCGGTCTGGGCGAGCACCACGGACGCGCCGATGGCGACCGCCGGGAACGCGAACGGTGTCAGCTCCTGAGCGAGCCGCGACATGTCCTCGAACCCGATCGCGTAGGCGATCGCCACGCCGGCATACGCGACGGCGATGCCGAGCGCCGTCAGGATCGCGGCGGCGTCGGGGCGCCGGCGCGGCGCGCGCAAATCCAGGAACCGTCCGAGCGCCTCGGGCGACAGGTCGCCCGACTCGAGCATCGTCTGCGTCCGCGACAGAAGCTCGTCGTATCGCATATGAGCTATATAGCTCATATGCGATAGAGCGTCAAGGTCCCGCGACCCGCCGCTTGAGCTCGCCGATCCGCTCGACCGGCATCGGATCTTCGCCCCGCGCCAGTGCGGCGTGATAGCTGACCCAGTCGCCGTGGGCGACCATGGAGAACGCCCGCGCGCTGGCCGAGCCGCCGGCACCGCGCACCTGCTCGACCAGCGCGGCGTCCGCGCCGATCAGGTCGCACGTCGCATCGATCATCTTGCGCATCTCGGGGCCTTCGGACTCGTCGCGCAGGACGACGGCCGAGAACAGGTCGCGCGGGGCGCCGGCCCAGCCGACGATCTCGTTGTGGTCGAGCTCCGGGAAGGCGTGGCTGAACGCGTGCATCTTGGCGTTCTCGTTCAGCTGCGTCTTCCACCGGTAGGCGACGGCCGCCATCGGCCCGCTGCCGTAGATCAGCGGCACCGTCGGCGCGAGCCGCTCGCCCAGCGACCTGGCCGCCTCGAGGTCGACCTGCTCGACGCCGGCCGCGGCCTCGGCGGCCACGTCATCGGGCGCCAGCCCGCACGCCGCGAACGCGCCGGCCGTGGCGCCGAACAGGTAGCCGAGCGCCGCGCGTGGCTGCATGCCGTCAGGGACGCGCGCGAACGGGGCGCCCCACGCGGACGCCAGCTCGCCCAGCCTGCCTCCCGCCCCGACGGCGAGCAGGTCGGCGTTCTGCGCGCGGGCACGCTGGGCGCAGGACAGAGTCTCGGCCGTGTTGCCTGAATAGCTGACACACACGACGAGCGTCCTTTCCCCCGCCCAACGGGGGATGCCGAAGCCGCGGACGCGGGTGATCGGCACCGGACACAGACCGGCGATCAGCGAGCGCAGCAGCTCACCGCCCATCGCCGAACCGCCCATGCCCGTGATCACGACCGCCTCGGGCATCGGCATTGTTTCGCCGACCGCACGGCCGATGACGTCGCCCTCCCGCAGGTTGCCGGCGAGGCCGGCGATCGCCAACTGCATGGCGTCGCGGTCTACCACACCGGGCCCTCCATCCCGATCACCTGCTCGGTGACCACGACCTCCGGCTCGACGCGCGCCCCCGGCAGCAGCACGCTGCGGGTCACCCTGGCGCCGGCGCCGACGGTGGCGCCAGCGCCGACAACGGAATCGCGCACCTCGGCGGCCGGGTCGATGACCGCGGTGGGATCGATGGTGCCGTTCTGCCCCATCTCGGCGAGGTTCGCCTCGAGGTAGCTCTGCGGCGTTCCGATGTCGATCCAGGAAACACGCTCCGCCCGGCCGTAGAGCCCGTTGCCTACCAGCTCGGGGAAGACCTCGCGCTCGACCGACACGGCCACGTCGGGCGGCACCAGGTCGAGCACCTCGGGCTCCATCACGTAGGTGCCGGCGTTGATCGTGTTGACGTCCACCTCGCCCGGCTCGGGCTTCTCGATGAACGCCTCGACCTCGCCGTGCCCGGTGGTGCGCACCAGGCCGTACCGCGACGGGTCGTCGACGGGCTGTAGCGCGATCGTCGCAGTCGCCCGCCGCGAGCGGTGGAAGGCGACCAGCGCGGTCAGGTTGAGGTCGGTGAGGATATCGCCGTTGCAGACGACGAAGGTCTCGCCCAGCTCACGTGCTGCGAACGCGATGGCGCCTCCGGTACCCAGAGGCTGGTCCTCGACGACGTACTCCAGCGAATCGCCGAAGTGGTCGCGGATCGCATCGGGCCTGTAGCCGCAGGCGAGGATGATGCGGGTCACTCCGTGGTGGCGCAGGTGCGCGACCTGGTGCTCCAGGAACGGGCGATTCGCGATCGGCAGCATCGGCTTCGGGAGCCACTCGGTCAGCGGGAGCAACCTCGTGCCCTGGCCGCCGACCAGGAGCACCGCGATCACACCGCGACCTCGGCTGCCCCCGCGCGGCCGACCGACTCGTACAGGAACCCGGCCGCGCGCGCCTGCGCCGGGTCGAGCAGGTTGCGCCCGTCGACGATGAACGCGGTCGCCATCACGTCGCGCACCGCCGGCGAGGCCACCGACCGGAACTCGCCCCACTCGGTGACGATCACCATCGCGTCCGCGCCGGTCACCGCCTCGAGCATCGACGGCGCCAGCTCCACCCGGTCGCCGAGCACGGTCCGCGCGTTCTCCATCGCCACCGGGTCGTAGGCGACCACGTCGGCGCCCTCGGCCAGCAGCCGCGACGCCAGCACCAGGCTGGACGCCTCGCGCATGTCGTCGGTGTTCGACTTGAACGCCAGCCCGAGCAGCGCGATCCGCCGGCCGCGCAGCGGGCCGAGGTGGCGCTCGAGCTTCGAGACGACCCGCCGCTTTTGCAGCTCGTTGACCTCGATCACGGCGGTCAGCAGCTGGAAGTGGTAACCGGAGTTGCCGGCTAGCTGCTTGAGCGCCTGCACGTCCTTGGGGAAGCAGTTGTGCACCACGATCCCGTCGCCGGTGACGAAGGTGTGGGCGTCGGGCACCTCGAGCGAGTAGACCACCTCGTCGACGTACTGGTGGCGGCGCAGCTGGCGGATCCGCGACCAGGCGACGCGCATCTCGAGCGGGCCCTGCGGCTGGGGCGGCTGCAGCACCCCCATCAGCGGGTCGACGGTCGGCACAGGCGGCGAGACGACCACGGGCAGCGGCATGCCGACCTCGAGGTTCTCGGCCAGCACGATCTCCGGCGTGTCGCCGACCAGGGCGATGAACGGATGGTCGGTGGTGGTGCGCACGCGCGCGCCCGACTCGACCTCGACCTCCACCAACTCGCCGTCGTACGGCCGGCTGGTCGCCACCGACGCCGGCAGGAAGTCGGGGACGTCCGAGCCCTGGCGCCACGCCAGCACTTCGATGTCGTCCAGATCGCGCTCGAACAGATCCTCGAGGGAGACCTCCTCGGCCTCGTCCTCGTGACGCACCGTGACGTACTCGTCGCCGGGCAGGCAGCTGCCGCCGTAGCCAATGCCCGGGCGCAGGAAGTGGCCGCCGATCCGCTCGTCCAGGCCCATCGCATGGGCGACCACGCCGACGTCGGCCCCCACCTCCTCGCACACGTTGGCGATCTCGTTGATGAACGAGATCTTGGTCGCAAGAAAGGCGTTGGATGCGTACTTGATCATCTCGGCGCTGGCCGGGTCGGTGCGGACGACCGGCGAGTCGACGTCATGGTAAAGGGCTTCGACGACGTCGCCGTCGGCGCGCTCAAGGCTACCGATAACGATCCGGTCGGGTTCCATGAAGTCGGCGATCGCGCGGCCCTCGCGGAGGAACTCCGGATTCGACACGTAGCCGACGTCCTGCAGGCCGCGCGCGGCCATGTCCGCCTGCAGTCGTTCGCCGGTGCCCACCGGCACGGTGCTTTTCATCACCAGCACCGCCCGCTCGTCGAGCTGGGGGATGCCGTCGATCACGCGGTGGACACGCGACAGGTCGGCGTCGCCGGAGTGCGTAGGCGGCGTGTCGACGCAGACGAACACCACCCGCGCGCGGTCGAACACCTCGGTCATGTCGAGGGTGAACTCGAGGCGGTCGCGGTTGCGCTCGAGTAGCCGCTCGATCCCCGGCTCGTAGATCGGCACCCGGCCGTCGCGCAGCGCCTGGATCCGCTCCTCGGAGACGTCTACGCAGATCACGTTGTTGCCCAGATCGGCAAAGCAGACCGCCGTGACCAGGCCCACGTAGCCCACGCCGACGACGCCGATGGCGCTCCTGTCTGCCTGTTCGGCCATCAGGCGGGGCGCAATGACCGGGCGATCGCGATCATGTCGGGGTTCGACAGGTCATCGCGAAGTGTGTTCTGCACCCAGTAGGCCACGCCGCCCTGGACGATGGCGATCATGTGGATGTGCGTGCCGTTGAAGTAGAACTTGTACGAGCGTCCGTCCAGCTTGCGGATCAGGTCGGGGCTGGCCAGGATCGGCGCGTCGACGAAGCGGGTCTCCTCGATGCCCCAGTAGGCACCGGCGAGGTTCGGCATGGCGAACACCGCGTACATCGAGTTCCAGCCCTTCCCGGCGGCGGCGATGTTGTACGTGCGAATCGGCATCTCGGGCGTGAAGTCATCGAACTGCGAGCCCGTCTGCTGCACCGTCGGGTAGAGCACCGGGAAGTGCAGGCTGCGCTTCGCGGTCTCGAAGTAGCTGAGATACGCCTGTGAGTCGCGGACGATGTCTGCCGGCAGCCCGGTCGGCGTCGACTGCTTGGGCGGCGCGATCGCCGTCTTGCCGGTGAACGGCTTGCCGACGATGACGACCAGGTCGGTGCCGTAGGTGAAGGCGGCCGGCAGCGGCGCGGTCTGCGCGTTGCCCATGATCTTGGCGACATCGGTCGCGGCCTTCTGCTGGCCGGGATGGAAGTACACCCAGTTCTGCGAGTAGTCGAACGTGGGCGCCGGCACCTGGCTGACGTCGACCTGGTAGCCGAAGCGGTGGAGCGCCGCGCCGGCTTTGGCCGCCGAGCCGGTGCGGCCATTGCCGTTGACGGAGGTCAGCGAGACGCCGGCCGGGTCGACCGCCGGCTTGAACTTCGGGGTGTTCGCCGGCTTCTTGCCGGTCGGGACGGTCGGCTTGGCCAGCGCCTGCGGGTGTGTGAATTGGTAGACGGCGGTGTGCATGTCCTCCGGCGTGGTGGTCACCACCGAGGCGTCGCCGATCATCCCCGCCCCCGCGACCAGTCGCGACGACACGACGTGCCCGCGGCTCTCGTAGGCCAGCGTCGCGTAGGAGATCATCGTCTGCACGCTCGGCGGCCCGTTGCGGCCGGTCACCTGGACGCTGTCGGCGATCGTCTCGGCGATGTCCTTGTAGGTGCCGATCTCGGTCAGGTCGATGCCGTGCAGCTTCTCGGACGCCCGCGCCTGGAAGGCCTGCAGGAACGTCTGCTGGCGGGCGTTGCGGTAGAAGTCGGAGTCGGTGTGGCGGTAGCGGGCGAAGCCCAGCGCGTCGGTGCCGTGCAGCAGTTGGTAGCCGGGCTTGACGTCGATCTGGGCGTACTGCTCCGTGCCCGGCGTGTTCGTGTGCTGGTAGTACTGGTCGACCGGCACGTAGACGCCGCCGAACGCGTTGACCAGCCGCGTAAAGCCGCTGAAGTCGACCACCATAAGGTAGTTGACGTCGACGCCGGTGACCGACTCGACAGTCTTCAGGGCGAGCTTCACGCCGCCCGTTTCGTACGCCGCGTTGATCTTGCTCTCGCCGTAGCCGGGGATGTCGACCCACAGGTCGCGGGGCAGCGAGAGCAGCGAGATGTAATGCGTCTGCGGGTCGATCCGCACCAGCATCAGCGTGTCCGAGCGGGAGTCGTTGACGCCGTCGCCCTGTCGCTTGTCTGAGCCGATCACCAGCCCGACCGCGGCCTGGTTGGCCGTCGGGATCTGGACGAGATCGCCCTGCGCGTCCTGGGTGCTCTTGTCCAGGTGGCTGATCTGGCCGACCAGCCCGTGCGCCCAGTAGCCCACGACCCCACCGATCGCCAGCAGCAGGATCAGCAGGCTTCCGAACGTCCACAGCGCCACCCGCTTCCAGCGTATGCGGCGCTTACCCCCGCCGCGGCGGGCGTCGTACACGACCATCTCGGGTCGGGATCTGGGGGGCTTAGGCGGCGTTTCGGTCGGCACGCGGTCCTTTAATCCTCAGGAATGCGCCCGACTCACGGGCGCGTCGCAGTATAGAACGGCTCTTCGCCACGGATTGCCGGTCTCCTCACCCGTTCTCAGCGGTCGCCAATCGTTGAGCGAAGGCCACGAGCGCCCTCCGGTAGCGGGCCAGCGACTCGACCTCGACGTACTCCTCCGGCCCGTGATGCCCGCCTCCGGCGGGGCCGAACTCGATGCTCGGGATGCCGCGGTCGAGGAAGAACACCGCATCGGAGGCACCGTCGCGGCCCACCGCGGGAGCCTCGCCGCCGCCCGCGTGGCGCACGGCCTCGCGCAGCACCCGGACATGTTCATCTCCGGGATCGAGGGCCGCCGGTGGCAGCTCGTAGAGCGGCGTGATGGTCATCGCGCCCAGGCCTCGCACCTGGCGCAGCACCTCGTCCGGGTCCTGGTTGGGCAGGTAGCGGATGTCGACGTCCATCCGGCAGTGGTCGGGCACCTTGTTGACCGCGTCGCCGCCCGAGATCCGGCCGATGTTGATCGACGGCCGCGCGAACAGCTCGGACTGCGCGGTCGAGAACGGCAGCTCGAGGATCCGCTGGTAGAGATCGAGGGCGCGGAGGATCGCGTTCTCGCCCAGCCACGGTGTCGAGCCGTGCGCGCCGCGGCCCTCGACGTCGATCCGCAGCACCTGCACGCCCTTCGACTGCACGCCGATCTCGAGGTCGGTCGGCTCGCCGCAGATGACGAAGTCCCCGACGTGCCCCTCCTCGGCCAGGAAGGCGGACGCCTTGCCGCCGGCCGGCTCGTCCTCCCGCTCCTCGTCGGGGACGATCAGCAGCTTGACCTTGACGCCGGGGATCGTGTCGCGGGCGTCGGCCAGGTCGGCGAGCGCGGCCAGCATGCCGGCCAGGCCGCCCTTCATGTCGTAGGCGCCGCGGCCGTAGACCCGCCCGTTGACGCGCCAGGGCGAGAACTGCTCGGCGCGCCCGGGGACGACGTCGACGTGTGCATTCCAGACAACGGTGCGGGGTCCGTCCCCCACGGCGGCGACCAGCGACGGCAGCCCGCGGTCGTACTGGACGTGGGAGATGGAGCGAGCCTCCAGCCAGCCCTTGAGGAACGCGAACGCCTCCTGGATGCCCTCGTCGCGGGAGGTGTCGTACGAGATCAGGCGCTCGAGGAGGGCGACTTCGTCGGCGGCGGCCACGGCGGCGATTGTAGGCTAGGAGCGGCCGTGTCCACGCCGTCTCTGTGGCAGATCCAGGCTCCGTCGCGGGGCCATGACCGGCTCCGAGGCGACGTCTCGGGGGATGTCTGCATCGTCGGCGCCGGCGTCACCGGAGGTTCGTGCGCGTGGCGGCTGCTCGAGCATGGGCTGCGGCCGGTGGTGCTCGACGCACGCGAGGTGGCGGCGTCGGCGAGCGGTCGCAACGGCGGGTTCGCGGTCGGCTCGAGCAACGCAGCGGCCGACCGGGCGCTCGGCGAGATGGCGGCGATGGCGGCCGAGCTGGGCGTGGCCGACGCGGTGCGGCGGCGGGGAAGCCTGTGGCTGGGCGGCGAGGACGATGCGCACGAGGTGCATGAGGCGGTGACCGCCGCGCAGGCGGACGGGCTGCCGGTCGAGGACGCGCTCGACCGCGTGCCCGGGCCGATGCGCGGCAGGTTCGCCGCGGCGGCGTTCTTCCCCGGCGACGGCGAGCTGGAGCCGGCGCGGTGGGTGCGGGGGCTGGTCGATGGGGCGGCCGACCGCGGCGCCGCGGTGCACGAGCACTCGCCGGCGACGGCGGTGAGGTCGCGGGCCGGCGGGTGGGTGGTTCGAACGCCCGGCGGCGCGGTGTCCAGCCAGGCGGTGGTCGTGGCCTGCGATGGGTTGATCCCGCAGGTGGCGCCGTGGCTCGACGGCTACGTCTACCCGGTCCGTGGGCAGATGCTGGCAACGGAGCCGCTGCCGCCCGAGCGGCGGGTGCTGTGGTGCCCGACCCATTCGGGGTTCGGGTTCTGGTACTACCGGCCGACGGCCGATGGGCGGATCGCGCTGGGCGGCGGGAGACTCGCCGACCTGGAGGCGGAGTACACGGACGTCGAGGAGACGACGCCCGCGGTGCAGGCGGCGCTCGAGCGCTTCCTGGCCGACGACCTCGGCCTCGCCGGCGTCGCCATTACCCACCGCTGGGCGGGCGTGATGGGCTTCTCGGCCGACCTCGTGCCACTCGCCGGCGAGGTGCCCGGCCGGCTGGGGCTGTACGTCAGCGGCGGCTACAGCGGTGTCGGCAACGTCAACGGCTGGCGCTGCGGACGGCTGGTGGCCGACCTGATCGCCACCGGTGCCCACCCCGACGCTGCGCGCTTCGACCCCGCGCGCTTCGGCGACGGGCCGCCGCCCGAGCCGCTGGAGAAGGCCGCCAGCCGCGCCCTGCTCTGACGGTAGGTGGCACACCCCTCAGACTACGCCGGCGGCGGTGGCAGCGGCTGGTTCCAGTCGGCGGAGGGGACGTCGTCGGGCTCGTCCTCGGACTGGAACCAGGGGTAGCGGTCGGTCGTGAGCAGCAGCGAGTACGCGTTGTAGCGGACGTAGTAGCGCTGCGGCAGCTCCATGATCTCGAAGATCGACTGCGGCAACCGGCCGGTGAACACGATCACGAACCAGGCGACCACGCTCATCAGCTGCTCGAGGATGCCCAGGAAGTACTGCACGATGTACGCCGGGATCGACAGCAGTCCGCGGAAGAAGGTGGTCAGCCGCGAGAGGTGCTCGGGCAGCTCCGCCGAGACCTGGATCGGATAGCCGTCGTCCGGCGAACCGCCACCGAACGGCGGAAACTGGTCGGTCAGCAGGCTCAGGTAGCAGCGCACCCGGGTCGAGTACCGCAGGAAGCCCATCTGGAAGTTGAACATCCCCTCGGGATACCGCCCGATGACGATGATCACGAACCACGCGACGACGGCGAGCACCAGCGCGGCGATCCCGTACAGCGCGACCACGATGATGTGCGGGATCGCCATGATCAGCCGGAAGAACGTCGTCAGCCGGGACGCGCGCTCGCGGTACTCAAGCCGGGTGTGGACGGGATACGCCACGGGTTCTCGCTACGCCTCCGACGGGGGCGGCAGCGGCTGATCCCACTCGGGCGACGGCACGTTGCCCTGCTCGCTCTCCGGCTGGAACCACGGATACCGGTCGGTCACCAGGTTCCCGAACGACTGGAGCCGGATCGAGTACCTGTAGGGCAGCTCGATCAGCTCGAACAGCGTCGCCGGGAACCGGCCGGTGATCAGGATCGCGAACCACGCCACGATCGACACCAGCAAGCCGAACAGCCACAGGAAGAACACCACGATGTACGCGGGCAGGAGGTACAGCTCCACCAGGGCCGTCACGGGACTGATCCGCGTCAGCACGTTGGTGATCACGTCCGGCACGCGCAGCGCCGTGGTCAGGCGCGAGAGGCGCTCGGGGCGCTCGATCGAGTACGCCACGTGCGGGTACGCGCCCTCCTCATCCCGTCCGTGGAACGGCGGGAAGCGGTCGGTCAGCAGCCAGTAGAACGCGCCGATCCGGCTGGTGTAGCGCAGGTAGCGCTCCTGCCACTCCAGCGACCCCTGCGGGTACCGGCCCTTGGCGAGGATCGCAAACCACGCGTACAGCGTCACGAACCCGGCGGCGATCGAGTAGCCGATCCACCAGATCACGTGCGGGATCATCATGATCCCGCGGAAGAACGTCGTCAGCCGCGAATAGCGCTCGGCGCGCTGAACTCTGAGCCGTACCGGATATGCCACGCCGTGTTGTTCGGCGTGCCCGGGCTCAACCCTCTGCGACCTCGACCAGCGCTTCGGCGAACGTCGCCTCGCGCTTCGCGCGGAACACGTCGCCGTCGCCGGCCTCGGCGCGCTCCAGGTCAGCACGCGCCCGCTCCAGCCGGGCCCGCGCCTCGCCGGCATCGATGTCCTCGCGGCGCACCGCCTCGGACACCAGCACCAGCGCCTCGTTCTTGCGCACCTCGATGAAGCCCGCGGCCGTCGCCCACTCCAGCCGCTCGCCGCCCTCGCCGACGGTCAGGTGAGTGCGACCCGGCTTGAGGCTCGAGATCAGCGGCGCGTGGTGCGCCAGGATGCCCAGGTCGCCGGCCGACCCGGGGACGACCACGATCTCGGCCTCCCCGCTGAACGCCGTGCCCTCGGGCGTGACCACGTCGACCTTGTAAGGCGTCGCCATCGGACTACGCCGCCGCGGACGACTTCATCTCTTCGGCCCGCGCGACCACGTCGTCGATACCGCCGACCAGGTAGAACGCCTGCTCCGGCACGTCGTCGTGCGTGCCGTCGAGGATCTCCTGGAACGACCGGATCGTCGTGTCGAGCTGGACGTAGATGCCCGGCGTGCCGGTGAACGCCTCGGCGACGTGGAACGGCTGGGACAGGAACAGCTCGATCTTGCGCGCCCGGGCAACGGTCTGCTTGTCCTCGTCGGACAGCTCGTCCATGCCCAGGATGGCGATGATGTCCTGCAGGTCCTTGTAGCGCTGCAGCACCTCCTGCACCCTGGTCGCCGTCCGGTAGTGGTCTTCGGAGACCAGGCCGGGCTGCAGGATCCGCGAGCTCGAGTCGAGCGGATCGACGGCCGGGTAGATGCCCTTCGATGCGATGTCGCGGGAGAGCACCGTCGTCGCGTCCAGGTGGGCGAACGACGCGGCCGGCGCGGGGTCGGTCAGGTCGTCGGCAGGCACGTAGATGGCCTGCACTGAGGTGATC
>DATLLN010000232.1:0-3834 GCA_035537835.1 Gaiellales bacterium | reverse complement strand
CCTCTACGATCCGTACGCCCGGCTTCAATCTACTCGGCTGCCCCAAGCGGCGCACGGGGGACAGTAGGGCCGCCCGCCGGGGCGGTCAACTGGCATTGTCGGAAATAGCGAACAAATTCGTTCACCACCCTCCGTGGCTACCATCAGCGCGATGCCTCGCGTCCTGATCGCCGAAGACGATCGCGTGATCGCGAACGCGATGGCGACCCACCTCCGGCGGGCGGGAATGGACGTCGAGATCGCCGAGGACGGCGAGCGGGCGATGCGCAAGCTGCGCTACGAGCGGCCCGACATCGCCGTCATCGACCTGATGCTCCCCGGCACCGACGGCTGGCGCATCACCGAGACGCTGCGGGCCGAGGGCATCGAGACGCCGATCGTGATCGTCAGCGCGCGAGCGTCGGAGCACGACAAGGTGCACGCGCTCGGGATCGGCGGCGACGACTACCTCTCCAAGCCCTTCGGGATGCGGGAGCTGGTGGCCCGGGTGGAGGCGGTGCTGCGGCGGGCGGGGATGTCGCCGATGTCCGGCCGCGGCCAGCGGATCGAGGCCGGGGCGCTGGTGATCGATCCCGACCTCCACGTGGCGACCCTTGCGGGCGAGGACGTCGGCCTGACGCCGACCGAGTTCCGGCTGCTGTACGTGCTGGCGTCCGAGCGCGGCCGGGCGCTGTCCCGCGACCAGCTGCAGCAGCGGGTGTGGGGGATGCCGCACCGGCACCGCGACCGCACGGTCGACGTCTGCGTCCGCAAGCTGCGCGACAAGATCGACCGCCGGTCGGGCGACCGGACGTACATCCAGACCCACTACGGCGTCGGCTACCGGTTCGAGCCGGTCGCGCGCGCCTGATCGCGGTCGAGCCGGCGGGCCGCCGGCGTCGGCAAGATCACGCGCACGGTGGTTCCGGAGCCGAGCCCGCTCTCGATCACGGCGCGTCCGTTGTGCGCCTCGGCGACGTGCTTGACGATCGCCAGGCCCAGCCCGGTGCCGGGGCCGGAGCGTGAGCCCTCGACCCGGTAGAACCGCTCGAACACGTGGGGCAGGTGCTCGGGATCGATGCCGGCGCCGTCGTCATTGACCTCGAGCTCGACCGCACCGGACAGGCCCCTGGCGCGCACTCGCACCGCGGCGCCCGCGCCGGCGTGGCGGATGGAGTTCGCGACCAGGTTGTCCAGGACGACATCGAGCAGCGGCGGCGCGATCGACGCCAGCAGCCCGCGCGACGCCTCGCCGGACAGCTCAACCGACGCCAGCTCCGCGCCGCGCTCGTGGCGGGTAACGGCGTCGGCGACCGCGGCGGTGACGTCGGCGCTCTCGCCGCGGCCGGCCTGCTCGCCGCTCTCCAGCCGGACGAGCAGCACCATCTCCTCGATCAGGCGGCGCATGCCGTCGATCTCGTCGCGCATGCCGTCCAGCATCTCCTCGCGCTCGGTGTCCGAGAGCGGCAGCGACAGCGTGTCGACCAGCGCGAGCATCCGCGCGAGCGGCGTCCGCAGCTCGTGCGAGACACCGGCCGAGAACAGGCTGCGGGCGTCCCGGAAGTCCGCCTCCTCGCTCTCCTCCTCGAGCACCACAGCGCACAGCCGCGTGTCGCGCCCCGGGTAGCCCCGGACGTGCGCGTGGTAGCGGCGGCGCTCGGGCTCGTACACGGTCAGCTCGACGGGCCGGGGAGGCCGGCCGGCGATAGCGTCGCGGACGGCCGCAGCCAGCGCCGCCGGCTCGGCGTCGTGGCCGCGCCGCAGCTGGGGCAGGGCCTCACGCGCCGGGCGGTTCCACCGCACCAGGCGGCCGGATGCGTCGAACAGCAGGACGGGCAGCGGCAGCGCGGTCATCAGAGCGTCGCGGAGGGCCAGCGCCTCGGACAGCTCGACCCGCTCGACGCGCCCGCGCATCGCGCGACGCGCCGTCGCCGGGAGGGGGCCGCCGTCACCGTTCAGCACGGCGTGGGTCGCCGAACGCTCCCGCCGGAGCTGGATCAGCATCCCGGCGAGCACGACGAGTAGCACCACCAGCACTGCGATCACGGCCTCCATCTGGTGCCAGCGTAGAGCATCACGGTCGATATGCTGCTGGGCCATGCAGGTGCTCTTGCCAGACGGGAATCCGCTCGAGCTCGAGGACGGCGCGACCGGCCTCGACGCCGCGCGCGCGATCGGCCAGCGGCTGGCCCGCGACACGATCGCGGTCGAGGTCGACGGCGAGCTGCGCGACCTGCGGTTGCCGCTCCCGGACGGCTCGCGGTTCCGCGTGCTGACCGCTCGCGATCCCGAGGCGCTGGCCGTCCTGCGCCACTCCACCGCGCACGTGCTGGCCGAGGCGGTCACCCACCTGTGGCCCGGCGTCCGGGTCGCGATCGGGCCGGCGATCGACGACGGCTTCTACTATGACTTCGAGTTCCCGGAGCCGGTCTCGGCCGACGACCTTGGCCGGATCGAGGAGGAGATGCGGCGGATCCTGGCCGCCGAGCACCCGTTCGTGCGCACCGACGGCGTCGACAAGGCGCAGCTCGCCGAGCAGTTCCGCGGCGAGGACCAGCCGTACAAGCTGGAGCTGGTCGAGGCGCTGGCCGACGGCGAGATCAGCGTCTACGACCAGGACGGGTTCGAGGATCTGTGCCGCGGTCCGCACCTGCAGACCACCAAGCCGATCAAGGCGTTCAAGCTGCTCTCGATGGCGGGCGCGTACTGGCGCGGCGATTCGTCGAAGCCGATGCTGACCCGCATCTACGGCACCGCCTTCTTCGACCAGCAGTCGCTGGACGACCACCTGGAGCGGCTCGAGCAGGCGCGGCGCCGCGACCACCGGCGGATCGGCCGCGAGCTGCACCTCTACCACTCCAGCGAGGTGTCGCCGGGCGGTCCGTTCTGGCACCCCCGCGGGATGATCGTGTGGAACGAGCTGACCGCCCTGTGGCGCGAGCTGAACCGGGAGCGCGGCTACCAGGAGGTGCGTACCCCGATCCTCTACTCGGCCGACCTGTGGAAGCAGTCCGGCCACTGGGACAAATTCCGCGACGACATGTTCTTCACGCAGAAGGACGACCGGCTGCTGGGCCTGAAGCCGATGAACTGCCCGGCCCACGTCCAGATCTACGCGGCGGGGCAGCGGTCCTACCGCGACCTGCCGCTGCGCCTCGCCGAGCAGGGCATCGTGCACCGTGACGAGCCGTCCGGGGCGCTGCACGGCCTGATGCGCGTGATCCACATCACCCAGGACGACGCGCACATCTTCTGCACCCACGAGCAGGTGCAGGACGAGGTGATCGGGTGCCTCGAGCTCGCCCAGACGATCTACGACATCTTCGGCCTCGACCTGCGGATCGAGCTCTCGACCCGGCCCGAGAACCGGATCGGCGACGACGCTCTGTGGGACGACGCCGAGGCGGCGCTGCAGGGTGCACTCCAGGCGGTCGGCGTCGAGTACGCGCTGAACGAGGGCGACGGGGCGTTCTACGGGCCCAAGATCGACCTGCACATGACCGACTCGATCGGCCGCTCCTGGCAGATGGGCACCATCCAGCTCGACTACCAGATGCCGGAGCGGTTCGAGATCACCTATGCCGGTGAGGACAACGCCGAGCACCGGCCGGCGATGGTGCACCGCGCGCTGTTCGGATCGTTCGAGCGGTTCATCGGGATCCTGATCGAGCACTTCGCCGGCGCGTTCCCGCTGTGGATCGCGCCGCTCCAGGTGTCAGTGCTTCCTGTTGCCGACCGGCACAACGGCTACGCGCAGTCGGTCGTCGACGAGCTGGCGGCGGCGGGGATCCGGGCCGAGGCGGACACCCGCTCGGAGTCCGTCGGCCGCAAGATCGCGGAGGCCGAGGTGCAGCG
>DATLLN010000231.1:0-7252 GCA_035537835.1 Gaiellales bacterium | reverse complement strand
CGCATTTCGTCACCCGCAACCTGGCGACGCCGTTCCAGGTCACCGGCCCCGGCTCGGGAGCCGTCGACGTCCAGAACCCCTGGAACGCCAAGGTGCTGGCCCGGCTCAACACCACCGCGGCCTTCCCCACCTACGGCCAGGTGCTGCTGGCCGTCCGCCAGCTGAACAACGGCCGTGTGGTCGACCTCGGCTTCCGGCCGTGGTCGAGCAATCTGGCCGGCGGCGGCTTCGACCCGGCGGTGACGGCCGGCGGCGCGCTGGTCGCCCGCTCGCTGTGGTGGGCGGCAAACCGGATCCCGCCGGCCCGCACCCGGTTCACCAGCACCCCGCCCAGCTCGACCCATTTCACCAGCGTCGTGTTCAGGATGGCGGCCAACGATCCCGACGACACCAAGCTGCGCTACCGCTACCGCGTCAACTCGGGGAGCTGGAGGTGGGCGCCCAGCCCGACGCTGGGGCTCTACTACCTCTCCCCCGGCCACTCGTACACCGTGCGCGCCTATGCGGTCGACCCGGCCGGAAATCGCGATCCCAAGGTCGCCCGCTACACCTTCCGCGTCACCGGCTGAGCGCGGCCGGCCGGCCTACTCCCACTCGATGGTGGACGGCGGCTTGCTCGAGATGTCGAGGGCGACGCGGTTGACACCCGACACCTCGTTGATGATCCGGCTCGAGATCCGCTCCAGCACGTCGTAGGGCAGTCTCGCCCAGTCGGCGGTCATTGCGTCCTCCGAGGTGACCGCTCGTATCACGATCGGATAGGCGTAGGTGCGGGAGTCGCCCTGCACGCCCACCGAGCGTATGGCGGGCAGGATCGCGAACGACTGCCACAGCTCCCCGTAGAGGCCGGCGCGGCGGATCTCCTCCAGCAGCACGGCGTCGGCCTCGCGCAGGATCTCCAGCCGCTCACGGGTCACCTCGCCGATGATGCGGATGGCCAGCCCGGGCCCGGGGAACGGCTGCCGCCAGACCATCCGGTCGGGCAGCCCCAGCTCCTCGCCCACCTTGCGCACCTCGTCCTTGAAGATCAGCCGCAGCGGCTCGACCAGGTCGAACTCGATGTCCTCGGGGAGGCCGCCGACGTTGTGATGCGACTTGATCTTGGCGGCGGTGCGGCTGCCGGACTCGATCACGTCGGAGTAGAGCGTGCCCTGCACCAGGTAGCGGACGTCGCCCAGGCTGGCCGCCTCGTCCTCGAACAGGCGGATGAACTCCTCGCCGATGATCCGCCGCTTCTGCTCCGGCTCCGTGATCCCGGCCAGGCGGGACAGGAAGCGGTCGACGGCGTCGACGTGCACGAGCGGCACCTGGAAGTGCTCCTCGAACGCCTCCACGACGTTGCGGGCCTCGTCCTTGCGGAGCAGCCCGTGGTCGACGAACACGCATGTCAGCTGGTCGCCGACGGCGCGGTGGACGAGCAGCGCCGCCACCGCCGAGTCGACGCCGCCGGACAGCGCGCAGATCACCCGCTCGTCGCCCACCTGGGCGCGAATTCGCTCGACCTGCTCCTCGATGAACTGGTGCGCCGTCCAGGTCGGCGGCACCTGGCACGCCTCGAGCACGAACTGGCCGAGCATCTCGGTGCCCCGCGGGGTGTGCAGCACCTCGGGATGGAACTGCACCGCGTACAGGCCGCGCTCGCGGTCCTCCATGGCCGCGATCGCCGTCGTCTCGGTGGACGCGGTGACCCGGAAGCCCGCGGGCACCTCGGTCACGCTGTCGCGGTGGCTCATCCAGCAGGTCTGCTCGCGCGGCATCTCGCCGAACAGCAGGCTGCCCTCCTCGAGCCGCACCGGCGTCTTGCCGTACTCGCCGATCCCGGTGTTGCCGACGGTGCCACCCAGCGCCGCCGCCATCGCCTGCATGCCGTAGCAGATGCCCAGCACCGGCACGCCCAGCTGGAACAGCTCCGGGTCGACGTCCGGTGCGCCAGGCTCGTAGATCGAGGCGGGACCGCCGGACAGGATGATCCCCGCCGGCTCGCGCGCGGCCACCTCGGCGGCCGACACGTCATGCGGGACGATCTCGGAGTACACGCGGCACTCGCGCACGCGCCGCGCGATCAGCTGCGCGTACTGCGCCCCCATGTCCACGACCAGCACGGGGCGATGGCCCTCGCTGCCGGAGCTCATCCGGCTCCACAGCTCCGACCCCCGCGGCTGGTCATGGCCGAGGCTCAACGGCTCATCCCCACCGCCTGTTCGCGCTGCAGCTTCTTGCCCTCGGTCTGGAGGGCCGGCGCGAACATGATCTCCGCCTTCTGGAACGCCTGGATGGTGTCGTACCCGGTGGTCGCCATCGACGTGCGCAGGGCGCCCATCAGGTTGAGCGTGCCGTCGTTCTCCTTGGCCGGGCCGACGACGATCTCCTCGAGCGTCGCGACCTGCTCGGTCTTGACCCGGGCCCCGCGCGGCAAGGTCGGGTGGAACGTCGCCATGCCCCAGTGGTAGCCGTGGCCGGGCGCCTCCTTGGCGCGGGCCAGCGGCGAGCCGACCATCACGGCGTCGGCGCCGCAGGCGATCGCCTTGGAGATGTCGCCTCCGGTGCGCATGCCGCCGTCGGCGATCACGTTGACGTACTGCCCGGTCTCCAGCAGGTGCTGGACGCGGGCGGCGGCGGCGTCGGCGATGGCCGTCGCCTGCGGGACGCCCACTCCCAGGACACCGCGGGTGGTGCACGCGGCGCCGGGGCCGACGCCCACCAGAACGCCGGCGGCGCCCGTTCGCATCAGGTGCAGCGCCGCCTGGTAGCTGGCGCAGCCGCCGACGATCACGGGCACCGGCAGCGACGCGATGAACTCCTTGAGGTTGAGCGGCTCGACCACCGTCGAGACGTGCTCCGCCGAGACGACAGTGCCCTGGATGACCAGCACGTCGAGGCCGGCGTCCAGCGCCAGCTGGTAGTGCTCGCGCACCTTCTGCGGCGTCAGCGACGCCGCGGCCATCACGCCGGCCGCCTTGATCTCGCGCACCCGCTTCTCGATCAGCTCCGGCTTGACCGGCTCCGCATAGATCTTCTGCATCTCGCGCGTCGCCTCGTCCTTGGGGAACGTCGCGATCCGCGCGAGCTGCTCGTCGGCATCGTCGAAGCGCGTCCAGATGCCCTCGAGGTTGAGCACTCCGAGGCCGCCCAGTTCACCCAGCTTGATCGCGGTTGCCGGCGAGACAACGCCGTCCATGGCGGCGGCCAGCAGCGGCAGCTCGAGCAGGTGGGGGCCCAGACGCCAGGCGATGTCCACGTCCTCGGCATCGCGCGTGCGCCTGCTCGGCACGATCGCGATGTCGTCGAATCCGTATGCACGGCGCGCCTTCTTGCCGCGCCCGATCTCAATCTCCAACGCCGTAAACCCCCTTGAAAACACACACGGCCCTACCGGGCCGTGAAAGGAAACTCGCTCTGAGACGCCGAATGTTCAACGTTCTGCGGAGTCTACCAACCCAACCGGTTGGAACCGCCCGCCTCGATCACGACGCGCGCGCCGTACGCGGGCGGATCTCCTGCACCTCGACCATCGCCGAGTAGCGGCCCACCTCGCGCGGCTCGAACACGCCGGCGCCGACCATCTGCGTGTTGGCCGCGCCGACGGCGAGGCCCATCCGCAGGCATTCCTCCGCCCCCCGCTCCGCCTCCTGCGCCGACACGAAGCCGGCCAGGAAGGCGTCGCCCGATCCGACCGCGGAGACCGCCTCGACCCGGGGGATCCACGCGCGGTACATGCGATGCCGGCCGCGGCCGGCGGCCAGCAGCGCGTAGCAGCCGGTCTTCAGCGTGATGACGACGTTCGCCGCGCCCCTGTCGTGCAGCTCGGTCAGCCCCTGCTGGAAGTCCTCGTCGGTCTGGAACTCGTGGCCCGCGATCGCCTCCGCCTCGCGCTGGTTTGGCGAGACCAGACCCGGCTCGGCGGCCAGCGCCAGCCGCAGCGGCTCGCCCTCCGAGTCGATCACCGTGCGCACGCGCCGCTTGCCCATGTCGCGGATCACGTCCGCGTAGAACCCGGTGGGCACCTTGCGCGGCAGCGTCCCGGAGAGCACCACCACCGACACGGCGCCGGACAGGTAGCGCATCTTCTCGAGCAGCGTCTCCAGCTCGGCGGCCGTCACCTCGGGGCCGTACTCGTTGATCTCGGTCTGCAGTCCGCTGGTCGGATCGACCACCGCGGTCGACGTCCGCGACTCGCCGCGAATCCGCACGAAATCGTTGAGGATCCCCTCGCCGGCCAGCCCCTCGACGATCTGGATGCCGGCGCGGCCGCCGGCCAAGCCCGTGGCGATCACGGGATCCCCCAGCCGTTTGAGCGCCCGGGCGACGTTGATGCCCTTCCCCCCTGGCATGACGACTCCCTGCTGCGCCCGGTGCCGGTGACCGAGCTGAAGGTTCGCGACGGTCAACGTCTTGTCGACCGCGGCATTGACGGTGACTGTGAGGATCATCGCCTGCGGCGGGAGTCTACACGGCAAATTTCACCGCCCCTTGACCGCAGCCCAGGGATTCGTATGGTGGAGAGGTGTTCGGGTCGCGCGCACACGCCATCGTCACGCTGACGGTGGTGATCGAAGTGGGGATCGCCGGATGGGTCCTCGGGCACGGCATGCTCTGGCTGCTCGGGGCGACGCTGGCAGTGACCGCCGCGGACACCCTGTGGGGCATGACCCGGCGGCGGGTGCTGGCCGACCTGGTCGGATTGGAGGTCGCGCTGCTGCTGGCGATGCTGCTGCACGCGGACGCCGACCCGACGTTCTCGGTGCTGGTCGCCGCTGCCTGCGTTGCCTGGCTGGTGCGGCCCGAGCGTCAGCCGGCCGGCACGGACTGACGCAGTTCCGCAGCCGCGGCGCGTACCGACTGCTGCCAGTCGCCGCGCCGCTCGCGCCAGGCGTAGATCACCGAGCGCGCCGCCACCACCAGGCCGCCGGCCGGATGGTCGCGGAATGCAGGAGCGAGCAGCTCCGTGCCACCGCCCTGCGCGCCCACCCCCGGTAGCAGCAGGATGGCGTTCGGCATCAGCTCGCGGGCCCGGGCGACGGCCTCGGGGTGGGTGGCGCCGACCACCGCGCCCACGCTGGAGAGGCCGCTCGAGCCGACGTACGGCGCTCCCCAGGCGGCGGTCAGCTCGGCCACCCGCTCCCACACCGGGCGGCCGTCGGCCAGCGGCTGCTCCTGGATATCGGCGCCTCCGGGGTTCGAGGTGCGGGTGAGCACGAACAGTCCGGCGCCGTCGCTGCAGGCGGCCAGGAACGGCTCCAGGGCGTCGCCGCCCATGTACGCGTTGACCGTGAGGGCGTCGGCGACCGGTCGTTCGCCGTCCCGGGCGTGCAGCCAGGCCTCGGCGTAGGCGGCGCTGGTCGAGCCGATATCGCCGCGCTTGGCGTCGACGATCACCAGCAGGCCGGCCTCGCGCGCGAGCTCGCAGACCCGCTCGAGCGCCGTGATGCCGTAGCCGCCGAGCGCCTCGAAGAAGGCGACCTGCGGCTTCACAGCAACCGCCTCGCCGGCCACCGCGTCGATCACGCCGGCGCAGAAACGTTCGTAGGCCCGGGCGCGGCCGGCGCGACCCGGGCGGAGGCCGGCGATCAGCTCGGGCGGCAGCTGCTCGATCCGGGGATCAAGGCCGACGCACAGCGTGCTGCCGGTCTGCTCGACCGCCTCGGCGACCCGGTCTCCGAACGTCATCGGCGTAAGCCTACCGAGTGCCGCACCCGGCTCACCGCACCAGCCAGCGAGCCGTCCTCCGCGAGCGGCACGGCGCGCACGCGGACGCCGGGCCGGGCGAACGCCGCGGCGGCGATCCGCGCCGCCTCCGCCTGCTCGGGCTCGAAGACCCCCGGCGGCCCGGTCATGCCGGCCTCCAGCGCGACCACCAGCGGCGCGATCTCCAGCCGGCCGTCGCCGCTGCGCGGCACGCGACGACGGGCCACCACCAGCCCGCGCGCCACGGCGAACGCCTGGACGAAGCGGTCGTCCAGGTCGGGCGCCAGCAGCACGCCGCTGCGGCCGTGGGCGCGGCGCAGCCTGCTTATCATCCGGCGGACGCTGTCCACCGCCTCCAGCTGGTCGCGCGCGGTCGCCGCGTCCTCGTAGCGCTGCGCCTCGGCGAGGGCCGCCATCCGCAGCCGGAGCGCCCGCAGCTCCTCGCACTCGACCCCCGTCTCCATCCAGGCGCGGAGCGCGAGCACTGCGACTGCGTGCCGCTCGGCATCGTCGCCGCCGCGGCACGGCGCCCGGCAGCTGCCCAGCACGCCGGCCAGGCACCCCTCCTCGCTGTCCGGCACCGCCGGCCGACAGGAGCGGATGCCGAAGGCGGAGCGCAGCGCCGCCGCGGCCGCCTGCGCACGGCTGCGCGACGGCAGCGGGCCGATCGTGGCGCAGGTCGGCTGCGGCCGGTCGGTCACGGCCAGCCGGGGCACGGGGTCGTCGTGGTTCAGGGTCAGATAGCACGCGCGCTCGGGGTGGGCGTTGCGGCTGTTGGCGGGTGGCCGCAGCCGCCCGATCAGCTCCAGCTCGACCAGGGCCGCCTCCAGCTCGGAGCCCAGCGGCCGGGTCTCGACGCGCTCGGTGGCGGCCAGCGCGTGCTCGACCGCGCGCCGCTGCGGCGGTCCCGAGAAGTACGAGCGCACGCGGGCCCGCAGGTCGCTCGCCTTGCCGACGTAGAGCACGTGCTCGGTGCCGTCACGGAACAGGTACACGCCGGGCCCGCGAGGCACGTCGCGCGCGAGATCGCGGCGGCGGCGCACCGACCGCCGCGCCGGGCCGGCCAGCGAGATGGCGTCGGCGACCGTCCGGGCACCCCGCTCCTGCGCCAGTCCCAGCAGCGCCGCCAGCACCTCGCCGGTGGCCTGGGCGTCGGGCAGAGCGCGGTGGCAGGGACGCACCTCGGTGTCGAAGCGCTCCGCCAGGGTGCCCAGGTTCATCCGCGGCAGCCGTCCGGCCAGCAGCCGCCGGGCGAGCATCACCGTGTCCAGCACCGGTGCCGCCAGCCGGCGGCCGCGCAGCCGCGACAGCTCGGCGTCGACGAAACCGACATCGAAGCTGGCGTTGTGCGCGACCAGCACCGCGCCGGCCGCGAACTCCAGGAACTCGGGCAGCACGCGCTCGATCCGCGGCGCGCCGCGCAGGTCGCGGGTCTCCAGGCCCGTGATGCGGGTGATCGTTGCCGGCATCGCCACGCCGGGATCGACCAGCCGCTCGAACTCGTCCACGGCCTCGAAGCCGCGCATGCGCACCGCTCCGATCTCGACGATCCGCGAGACCCCCGGCC
>DATLLN010000230.1:0-9839 GCA_035537835.1 Gaiellales bacterium | reverse complement strand
CGGATGAAGAACCTGACCCCGGCCGAGCTGGCCGTCGTCTCCGCCGTCGACCGCGACCGGCTCGCGGACGACCTGGCCGCGCTCGTCCGCACGCCCAGCGTCACCGGGGACGAGACCGCCGTGCAGACCGAGGTCGCCCTGCGCATGGCCACCGCCGGGCTGGAGGTCACTCGGCTCGACGCCGATCCGGCCGAGCTCACCGTCGACCCCGACTTCCCAGGCATGGAGGCGCCGCGCACCGTGCTGCCCGTGGTCGCCGGCGCGGCCGGCGGCGGGGGGAAGCGCGTAATCATCTGCGGCCACGTCGACACCGTCGCCGCGGGCGATCCCGACGACTGGACGACCGACCCGTTCGGCGGCGAGATCCGGGACGGCCACCTGTACGGCCGCGGGTCGCTGGACATGAAGGCGGGCGTCGTCGCCGGCCTCGCCGCGCTGCGCGCGCTGATCGACCACGAGGTCGAACTGGACGGCGAGGCGGTGCTCCTGACCGTGCCCAGCGAGGAGGACGGCGGCGCCGGCATGCTGGCCGCCATCCGGGCCGGCTACACGGCCGACATGGCCGTCATCACCGAACCCACACGGCTCGACATCGTCACCGCACAGGCCGGGGCGATCACGTTCCGGATCACGGTTCCCGGCCGTTCCGCGCACGCCGCGTACCGCCTGCAGGGCGTGTCGGCGCTGGAGAAGCTGCAGGTCGTCCATGCCGCGCTGATCGAGGACGAGCGGCGCCGCAACGAGTCGGAGACGAACCCCGCGATGCGCGACCTCGGCCTCCCCTACCCCACCAACATCGGCGCCGTCTCCGGAGGCAACTGGTCGAGCACGGTGCCCGAGCGAGTCATCGTCGAGGGCCGGTACGGCGTGATGCTGGGCGAGACGACGGACGCGGCGGAGGCCGCCCTGCGCGATGCGGTGGCCGCCGCATGCGAGGCGGATCCCTGGTTGCGCGACCACCCGGCCACCGTGGAGGTCACCGGCGGCCTGTTTGCCTCGGCGCACGTGCCGTCGAACCACGCGCTGCCGTGGGGCCTCGGCGAGACAGCACGAGACGTGCTGGGCAAGCTTCCGAGCTTCGTCGGCGTGCCCTACGGCGCCGACATGCGGCTGCTCGTCAACCAGGGCAGCACGCCCACGGTGCTCTACGGCCCGGGCGACCCGTTCCTCGCCCACGCGCCGGACGAGCACGTCGAGCTCGAGGACGTCGCTCGCTGCGCGCGGGTGCTCGCCGTGTGGGTGATGCGGGCGCTCTCCGCCGAGTCCTAAAGCTCCCAGGTGAGCATCACGAACGGCTCGGGCGGGCCGCCGCCGGCGGCGGTGTACGCCTTCAGCGCCGCGACGTTGTCGGCATCGGTCGCGACCCACATGCCGTAGCAGCCCAGCTCCCGTGCCAGGTAGGCAAGCGCGGCGACCAGGGCCCGGCCGACGCCCTTGCCGCGATGTGCTTCGGCGACGTCCAGCTCGTACAGGAACATCTCGGTGCCCTTGTCCGGGTGGATCGTCTCGACGCCGGACACGAACCCGATCGGCTCGTCCTCGTCGGACAGCGCGAACAGCAGGTGATGGCCCTCACGCGCGAGGAACGCGGCCGCCCACTCGGCGGTCGGCGGCTTGTCGAACAGCTCGCGGCCGGCAAGCACGACCGCCTCGTCACCGCGTGCCAGCCGCGCTATCCGCATGCGCCCCAGTGTAGGGCGCCTGCTACTCGCGCACGGTCGCGCCGGGCATCAGCTGGCCGAGCGACACGCCAAGCACGATCACGGCGCCACCGGCCACCTGCAGCGCGGTGATCTGCTCGCCCAGCAGGATCGCCGCGAACAGGGCGCCGAGGAACGGCTGGAGGTACATGTAGAGCGTCGCCCGCGCGGCCCCGATCCGGCGCAGGGCGCGAAAGTAGAGCAGGTTCGTGACCAGCAGCGGGAAGATCGCCGAGTACACCCACGCTGACCAGGCCAGTGGCGGCAGCGACCAGTCCTGCGAGAGCAGCTGGGTGAGGCTGAACGGGAACAGCATCGTGCCGCCGACGATGATCATCAGCGCGCTGATCCGCGCCGCCGAGTAGCGGCCGAACAGCGGCCGCAGCATCACCGAGTATGCGGCCCACGTCAGCGCCGCACCCACGGCGAGCAGGTCGCCCAGGTATCCCGCTCCGGCGACCCCCGCGCCGCCCTGGACGACGAGGCCGAGGCCGGCGATCGAGACGCCCAGCGCCAGCCAGTGCCGCGGCCGGACGTGCTCGTGCCCGGCCAGCATCGCGAACAGCGCCGCGAACGCCGGCGCGGCGCCGAGGATCAGCGCGACGTTGCCGGCGGTGGTGTTGTCCACGGCGTAGGTGAACGTCAGCTGGTTGCCGAGGATGCCAACGGCGGCGGCCGCGACCACCAGCGGCACGTCCGACCGGCTGACCCGGAGCGAGCCCTCGCGCCGCAGCACCACCGCCGAGAACAGCAGCCCGGCGACCGCGAACCGGCTGAACGAGAACGCCAGCGGCAGCCACCACCCGAACGCGTACTTTGTGGTCGCGTAGTTCAGCGACCACAGCACGTTCGCGACGACCAGCATCGCGTCGGCCGTGTCGAACCGGCCGCGTGCGCTGGCGACGGTGTCGCTCAGGCCGTGACCCTTCGCGGCAGCTCGGCCAGCGCCGCCCGGCGCTGACGGCGCATCAGGGTGAACGCCGCCGCCTCCCACGCAAGCGCCCGCGGGGTCGGCAGGTCGCGCACGGCGCGGTACGTGCAGCGGATCCCGTAGCGCGGGTACACGCTGCCGAAGAAGTAGCGCACGCGGGGCAGGTGCAGCGCGCCGCACACCAGGGTGGCCTCGCGCACGTCGCGCTCGATCAGCAGCGGCAGCGTCCGCGCCATGTTCTCGGCGGTGATCGTCGCGCTGGGCTCGATCACCAGCTCGACGTCACGGCGCCCCGGCCAGTGCTCGAGCATCTGCTCGGCTTCGCTGGGGCCGACCCTCGGCGACCATCCGGAGAAGACCACCGCCCGCGGCATCCGCCGTTCGGCGAGCTCGGCGGCAACGTCCAGGCAGCGCAGGCAGCGGTCGGTCAGGAGGTAGCTGCCGCCGGAGTCGACGCGGCCGTTGCCGGGGACGACAATCGCCCAGCTCATCGCTTCCGGAAGAGCAGCCGCTTGCCCATCCACAGGGTCGCTCCAACGCCGACCACCACTGCCACCGCCTTCTTGCCGCGGAGCTTCGACTCGCCGGTCGCGCGCTCGCGCATCGACACCGGCAGCTCCTCCACCTTCAGCCCGGCGCGCTCCAGCCGGAGCAGCGCCTCCACCTCCGGGGCCTCGCCATCGAACGGGACGGCCAGCACGGGCATCGCCTTGGCGTTGACCGCGTACATCCCGCTCATCGGATCGCCGACCGGGCGGCCCAGCAGCGGCCGCATCGCGCGCCGCATGACGGCGGTGCCGAACCGGCGGGGACCGACCAGCTTGTAGCGGTATGGCTCGTAGCCGTCGCCGGTCGTGTAGCGGGAGCCGATCGCCACGTCACAGCGCCCGGCGCGGACGGCGTCGATCAGCCGGGACAACTCGGCTGCGGGGTGCTGGCCGTCGGCGTCGACGCGGCCGCAGATCGCGTACCCGCGCTCCAGCGCGGTGCGGTAGCCGGCGGCGATCCCTTCGCCCAGCCCGCGGTTCTCCGAGAAGCTGACGACGTGTGCGCCGCCCTGGCGGGCAACCTCGGCGGTGCCGTCGGTCGATCCGTCGTCGATCACCAGGACGTCGGCCGCCGGCAGCACCTCACGCAGCTCGTCAAGCACGTCCGGCAGGTTCTCCTCCTCATTCCACGCAGGGATGAACACGACGAGGTCTGGGTGCTCGGCCATGCGGCAAGTGTAGGTCAGTGCGCGTGATGGGCGTGTGCCACCGCGTGGCCCCGGCCGCGGCCGATCATCCACCGGTTGACCGGGAAGGCGGCGACGAACGCGACCGCGAGGGACAACGCAAGGCTCCCCCAGAACAGCGGCTGCGACAGGGTCGCGTCGATGGCTCCCGGGATGACCAGCATCAGCAGGTTGTCGACGATCTCCATGGTGGCAACGGAGACGGTGTCGGCGGCCAACGCGATGCGCAGGGCCTGCCGCAGACCCATCCCGCCGGCCAGCAGGCCGCGCATGGTCAGTGCGTAGCCGAACACGAACGCCAGGACGATGCTCAGCCCGATCGTCGACCCGTTCCCCCAGGCCAGCGCCGTGCCAATGGCCATCCCTGCGACCTCGCCGATCGCGCAGCCGGTGAAGCAGTGCACCGTCGCCTGGAACGCCGTGCGGGTCAGAGGATCCAACCGCAGCGTGATACCCATAGGGGGTATGCTAGCATCGAGTGTATGTCAACGAGGCTCGAGCTTCCCGTCGCCGGCATGACGTGCGCGTCGTGCGCGGCGCGCGTCGAGCGCTCCCTCAACCGGCTGGACGGCGTCGAGGCCACGGTCAACTACGCGACCGAGCGGGCCACGGTCACCTACGACCCACGCGCCGTCAGCGAGCAGCGCCTCGCCGCGGCCGTCGAGGCCGCCGGCTACCACGCGCTGCTCCCGGCCCACCCTGAACCTCCTGCCGACGACGGCGGCCGGCGCCGTCTGATCGCGGCGGCCGCGCTGTCGGTCCCGGTGGCGGCGATCGCCATGCTGCCGCCGCTGCAGTTCGCGGGCTGGGAGTGGGTCGCGTTCGCGCTGACCACGCCGGTCGTGCTGTGGGCCGGTCTCCCCTTCCACCGCGCGGCATGGCGATCGCTCCGGCACGGCACGGCGACGATGGACACCCTGGTCTCGATCGGGACGCTGGCGGCATGGGCGTGGTCGACCGCAGCGCTCGTGCGCGGCGACGGTGAGCTCTACTTCGAGGTGGCGGCGGTGGTCACGACCCTGATCCTCGCCGGCCGCTACCTCGAGGGACGCGCCAAGCGGCGCGCGGGGGCGGCCCTGCGCGCGCTGCTCGAGCTGGGCGCCAAGGACGTCACGGTGGTCGACGACGGCCGCCGGCGCCGGGTGCCGGTAGACGAGCTCGTCCCGGGACGCGAGTTCCTCGTGATGCCCGGCGAGAAGGTCGCCACCGACGGGGTCGTCGTCGAGGGCCGCTCCGCAATCGATCGATCACTGTTGACCGGAGAGACGACGCCGCTCGAGGTCGGGCCCGGCGACAGCGTCACCGGCGCAACGGTCAACGCCGGAGGCACGCTGACCGTGCGGGCGACGGCGGTCGGCGCCGACACCGCCCTGGCCCGGATCTCGGGACTCGTCACCGAGGCGCAGTCGGGCAAGGCGGACGTTCAGCGGCTGGCCGACCGGGTGTCGGCGGTGTTCGTCCCGATCGTCATCCTGCTGTCCGTCGCCACCGTCGCCGGGTGGATGCTCACCGGCTCGTCCGCCTCGTTCGCCTTCGAGGCCGCGGTCGCCGTGCTGATCGTGGCGTGTCCGTGCGCACTCGGCCTGGCCACACCGACGGCGCTGCTCGTCGGCACCGGCCGGGGTGCGCAGCTGGGCGTGCTGATCCGCGGCCCCGAGGTGCTCGAGCAGACTCGCCGGGCGACCGTCGTCCTGCTCGACAAGACCGGGACGGTGACCCACGGCAGGATGACCGCCGGCGAGGTGCGGACGAGCTCCCTCGACGAGGCCGAGCTGCTGCGGCTCGCCGGCGCCGTCGCGGCCGCGAACGACCACCCCGTTTCGAGCGCGATCGCGACGCTCGCCCATCGGCGGCTGGGGGAGCTGCCGAGCGCAGCGGACGTGCAGGCCACCCCCGGCGTCGGAGTCCGGGGCACGGTGGACGGCCGTACCGTCGAGATCCACCGGGGCGACGCCGCTACTGTCATCCTCGTGGACGGCGCACTCGCCGGCGAGATCGTCGTCGCCGACACGGTCAAGCCGACCAGCCGCGCGGCCGTCGACGAGCTCCGGGCGCTCGGCCTGACGCCGGTGCTGGTCACCGGCGACGGCGACGCGCAGGCTCGCGCCGTGGCCGCGGAGGTCGGCGTCGACCGGGTCGTGTCGGGCGTGCTGCCCGGCGCAAAGGCGGCCGAGGTGCGCCGCCTGCAGGAGGGCGGTGAGGTGGTTGCCATGGTCGGCGACGGCGTCAACGACGCGCCGGCGCTGGCGCAGGCCGATCTCGGCATGGCGATGGGCACCGGTACCGACGTGGCCATCGAGGCGAGCGACGTCACGCTGGTGACGGGCGACCTGCGCGCCGCGGCCGACGCGGTCAGGCTGGCGCGGCGTACGCTGACGGTGATCCGCGGAAATCTGTTCTGGGCGTTCGCGTACAACGTGGCGCTGATCCCGCTGGCGATGGCCGGCCGGCTCAACCCGATCCTGGCGGCGGCCGCGATGGCGTGCTCCAGCCTGTTCGTGGTATCGAACAGCCTCCGCCTGCGGCGATTCCGAAGCGAGCGAGAGGAGGTGGTGAGATGAGCCACGGCTACAGCGAGGACCGCGAGGCGCTGGTCAACCGGCTGCACCGGATCGAGGGTCAGGTGCGCGGGATCGAGCGGATGGTCGAGGACGATCGGTACTGCATCGACATCCTGACGCAGATCTCCGCGGTGTCGACGGCGCTCGAGAGCGTCGCCCTGCGGATCCTCGACGCGCACGTCAACCACTGCGTCGCAGGTGCTCTGGCAGCCGGCGATGCGGACGATGCGCGGGTCAAGACTGCCGAGCTGATGCAGGCAGTCGAGCGGTTCGCCAAGGCGCGCTGACCGCGTCCGGGGGTTGAGGTCCGACCCATCGGCGACGATACGTCACGCATGGCGCGCTTACGAGCCGTCCTTTTCGATCTCGACAACACACTGCTGGATACCGCAGGCGTGGAGCGCCGTCGCTGGGCGCACGTGGTGCCACTGCTGCGAACGGCACATTCCGACCTGGATGAGCCGACGCTGGCGGCCCGCTACCGGTCGTTCTCCGCCGGGCGGCTCGAGGTCGACCTCGGGCTGCGCGAGCATGACGAGTTCCGGCGAGACCGGCTGGCGTACGCGCTCGAGCCGTGGGGCCGGCCGACCGCCCCGCTGGTACGCGAGTACCTGACGCTGTCGAACGCGCTGGCCGACACCATCGTCCCGCTGCCCGGCCACGACCGGACGCTGCAGGCCGCGCGGTCGGCGGGGTTGGCCGTGGGTATCCTGACGAACGGCCCCTCGGCCTGGCAGCGGCGCAAGCTGGAGCTGACCGGCATCGGCGACGCGGTCGACGCCGTGGCGATCTCCGCCGAGCTGGGCGTTGCCAAGCCCGACCCCGCGGCGTTTCACCGCGCATGCGAGCTGCTCGGCGTCGCCCCGGCCGACACGGCGATGGTCGGCGACAGCGAGCCGTTCGACATCGCAGGCGCGCGAGCGGCCGGCCTTGCGATCGCCATCTCGGTGCAGTCGGCGCCGCTCGCCGACGTGCCGCCGCTGCTCGCCGCCTAGATTTCGAGGGTGCCGCTGATCCCGCTGCCCGTGGCCGGGCGCTACGACTTCGAGCGCTCGACCTTCCGCTTCCGCCTGTTCGGCGACGACCTCGCCAGCCGGTGGCTGGACGACGGCCTGCACAGGGTGCTGCGGTCGGGGCTGGCGGTGCGGATCACGGCCGACGGCGTGTACGCGTGGGGCGACCCGGACGCCGCCGACGTCGCCGAGCTGGCGCACCTGCTGGGAGCCCCGTTCGACGTCGCGGCGTTCGAGCGCGCCTGGCCGGACGTCGCTGCGCGCGCGCCCGGCTTCCGGCCGCCGCTGCTCGCCGATCCGTTCGAGATGCTCGCCACCTCGGTCACCGCCCAGCAGATCTCGCTCCGCGCCGCCTGTGTGATGCGCAACGCGCTGATCGGGCGCTACGGCCGGCGGGTCTCGCACGACGGGCTCGAGTGGTGGGCGTTCCCCCGGCAGGACGACGTCCGCGGCGGCGACCTGGAGGGGCTGAAGCTGTCGCGGTCGAAGATCCGCTCGATCCTGGCGCTGGCGGACGCCGACCTCAGCGGCCTCGACGTGCTGGAGAACGACGGCGTGATCGCACGGCTGACCGAGCTCCCCGGGATCGGCCGGTGGACGGCGGAGTGGTTCCTCGCCCGCTGCCTGGGCCGGCCCGACGTCGTCGCAGCGGGCGACCTGGGCGTCCGTAAGGCCGTCGCCGCGTGGTTCTCGGGCGATCCGATCTGGCCGGAGGATCGCGTCCGCGAGGCGATGGCGCCGTTCGCCGAGCACGCCAACCTGGCGACGCACTACATGCTCAGCCCGGTCGGGGGCTGAGGCCGCGCTCCGACATCCACGCCCGCAGCGGCACGTCCTCGTCGACGGGCAGCCAGTGTCCATCGGCCGTCGCCGACGCGCCGAGCAGCTGGCGGCGCACCGGGGAGAGCTCCTCGAACCACGGCGCCGAGACCGGGTAGCTGTCGCGGCCGCGGATCCAGCGGAAGGTGTAGCCGAGGAACAGCGCGCGGCGGGTGAGGCGCGACGTGTTGTCGCCTCTGGCATGCCAGACCCGTCGGTCGAACACCACGGCCGTGCCGGGGCGCGCGAGCACGTCGACCGCGCCAGGGGGCGGCGGCGCCGGTAGGTCGGCCCGCTCCGGACGCGAGAGCCGGTTCTGCAGGTGGCTGCCGGGGATCACGCGCAGGTTGCCGCGGCCCGGCCGGGCGACGTCGGTCAGGAACCACCCCACCTTGACCGAGAGCAGCGGGCGAGGGTCGGTCTCGACCTCCAGGTTCTGACGACCACCGTCCTGGTGCCATCGCCACTGGCCGCCGGCCGCGGCCGCCGGCGGGTGGACGTCGAGATGACAGTGGTACATGTGAATGTTCCAGCCCAGGATCGCACATACCAGCTCCAGCACGCGCGAATGGTCGACCAGCTCGACGAAGGCCGGCTCACGGGCGACGAACCCGAGGGCGTGGAGCGACCCGTCGGCCGACGCGGGCTGGGAGCGGCGCAGGCGCTCGGTCAGCCGTGTCAGCCGCCGCAGCTCGGCCGGCGCCAGCGCGCCGTCGATGGTGACGAAGCCGTCCCGGTCGAATCGTCGCAGCTGCTGCTCGAGCGCATGCATGCCGCGGATACGCACGGAGTGGCGGTCGCCGTCCCGTCCTGGCCGTTACCTGAAGCACGCGATGACCTCGTTCTCGAGGCGGTCGCGCACCTCCTCGTCCACCGTGTGGCCCGCCAGCTCCATGGCCATCAGCGCCGCGCCGACCACCGGCGCCGCCCGCAGCTCGCGAAGCGAGGCCGACGGCAGGCGGTCGAGGATCGACTCGCGCAGGAGGCGGCTGCGGCTGCGGAACAGCCCGCCTGCGAGCACCAACTCGAACGGCTCCGAATCCATCCCCAGCCGGCGCGCGACCAACGCCGCCGAGTCGCCCAGCTCGCCGCCCGCCCAGCTGACGATCCGCCGCGCGACCTCGTCGCCCTCCTCGGCGACGCGCAGCACGTCCGGGGCCGCCGACAGCGCGGGCTCGCCGCCGCGGCTGAAGTCCTCGAGCATCTCGGCCACGGACGACGAGTTGGTCAGCCGGCAGAACACCTCCGACAGCGCCGTCTCCGGACCGCGGCCAATGTGCGCGTCCGCGACCGCCCGCAGCGCATCCTCCGACACATCGCTGGCGCTGCCGGTGTCGCCCAGCACCCGGCCCAGCCCGAGCGTCCGGAACGTCTCGCCGCCGCGGTTCCTCCCGGCGGCGACCATCCCCGTGCCGGCGACGACGACCACGCCCCACGGCCGCTCGGTGCCCGCGCGCAGTGCGATGAACGAGTCGTTGACGATCTGCCGGGCGCCGCCCAGGCCGATCGGCTCGATCACTGTCTCCAGGCGGCGCACATCGGAGGGCCAGTCCAGCCCGGCCAGCCCGTAGACCGCAGCGT
>DATLLN010000229.1:0-4477 GCA_035537835.1 Gaiellales bacterium | reverse complement strand
TCGGCGTAGGCGTCGCGGATCTGGCTCAGGATCTGCGCCTCCCCCGGCACCATCGAATCCAGGCCGCCGGCCACGGCGAACAGGTGCTCGGCGACGTCCATGCCCTCGAGCGTGTACAGCAGCGGCTCGATCTCGGCGGGCGAGCGGTGCGCGTAGACGGCCAGGCGGCGCACGGCGGCCTCGCGCATCGAGGCCGCGTCGGCCCCGACCATCGCGATCTCGCAGCGGTTGCAGGTGGAGAGGCCGACCGCCTCGAGCACGGCGTCCTCGGCCGCCATCGCCTCGATCAGGTCGCGGCCGTGCGTCCGCGCCGCCAGTTCCTCGCGCACGCCGATCGGCGCGTGGCGGTGGTTCGTCCCCACCAGCACAAGTGCGACCGGGCTCTCAGCCACCGGCCTGGCGCTCCATGATCGCGACCACCTCGTCGAGCTGGCGCTCCAGCCGGCCGAGCTTCGAGTGCAGGATCGCGATGTATCCGATCGCGACCACCCAGGTAACCGCGTAGACCGCGGCGACGTACTGGACGGCCGTCTCCGAGATCACGCGCCGCCCTCCGCCAGGACGCGGATCCGCCGCACCCGCTCGTCGAGCCGTTTGCCCCGCATCTCGACGTAGTACATCGCCGCGGCCAGGCAGAGCAGCGCCGCCAGCGAGACACAGAGGGTGAAGAACATGCTGTTGTCCATGTTGGGGCCGTTGGAGTCGAACGTGATCGGGTGGATCACGTCCTGCGAGATCCGTACCGCCAGCACTGAGACCGGGATCAGACCGACGCCGAGCAGCGTGTACACCGCAGAGTAGGTCGAGCGCTTTTCTCCCGGGTCGATCGAGAACCGCAGCATGAAGTAGGCGCAGTAGAACAGGAAGATGATCAGGAAGGTGGTCAGCTGCTTGCTGCCCCAGTACCACCAGACGCCCCACGACGCCTTGGCCCAGATCGAGCCGGTGATCAGCGTCAGCGTGCCGAAGATCACGCCCAGGTGCATGGGCACGTAGCTCTTCAGGTCGAGCGACTCGTCCTTGCTCATCAGGTAGCGGAACGCGTTGACCGCGCTGACACCGAACAGCGTGTAGGTGGTCAGCGCGATCGGCACGTGGAAGTAGAAGATGCGCTGCGAGTAGCCCTGGTCGGCGTCGCTGGGGACGTAGAAGAAGATCAGCCCCAGGGCCACCGGCATCAGCCCCGCGGCGGCGATGGCGAACAGCGTTCCGGTGTCCGGCCGAGCGCTTCGAGAGGCGGTAGCCACGGGTTCAGTCCTCCACGACGTACTCGAACAATGCCCAGCCCAAAAGCGCGAAGATCGTAGCATAGAGGCCGAGAAACCCGAGCCTCTCAACCGTCTCGAACGTGCCCGTTTGCGGGGGAATCGTGGCGACCGTCACCTGGAGGCCGACCAGCACGAGCGGCACCGCGAACGGGAGGAAGAGCACCGGCAGGAGCACCTCCCGGGCGTTGCTGGCGGATGCCAGCCCGGCGAGCAGCGCGCCCAGCGACGCGATGCCGACGTCGGCCAGAAGCAGCGCCGCGACAAGCGCCCAGACGGACGGCCCGGCGCCCTCCTGGAGGAAGAACAGCCAGAACAGCGGCAGTGCCACCACTTGCATGGCCAGCAGGAAGACCAGCGTCGAGCACGCCTTCGCCAGCCAGATCAGTCCGCGGTCGACGGGCGACGACAGCAGCCCGTCCCAGATCCGCTGCTCGCGCTCCTGCGCGAACGCCCGGCCCAGCCCGAGCATCGCGGTGAACACCACCGCGACCCACAGCATGCCCGTGGCCGCGCGGACGCCGCCGCCCAGCCGGTCGCCACCCAGCGCGAAGCGGAACAGCACGAACGCTGCGAGCACGAAGACGACCATGGCCGGCACCACCTCGCGGCCGCGCAGCTCGAGCAGCAGGTCCTTGCGGACAAGCGCCGCCAGCGCGCGTCGGCTCACGCCACCACCCGTCCGGCCTCGAGCCGCACCGACCGCTCGGCGACGTCCGTGAACCAGTCCGGCTCGTGCGTCGCGACGAGCGCGGTGACGCCGCCCGTCAGCACCGTTCGCAGCACGTCCCGGCCGTCGTCGTCCAAACCGGTCGTCGGCTCGTCCAGCAGCAGCAGCGACGGACCATGCAGCATCGCCCGGGCGAGGGACAGCCGCTGACGCATGCCGCGTGACAGCTCGGAGACACGGGCCGTCGCCCGGGCCGCCAGCCCCACGCGATCCAGCGCGGCACCGACCGCATCCTCCGGTGCGCCGTGCAGCGCCGCGTACAACTCGAGGTTCTCGCGGGCGGTCAGTCCGGGGTAGAGCAGCGCCTCGTGGGCCGCGTACCCGACCCGGCCGCGCACCGCCGTCGCCTCCTTCGGCAACTCGTGGCCGGCCACCGCGGCCGTCCCGGCGGTCGGCTTGAGCACCGTGGCCAGGATCCGCAGCAGCGTCGTCTTGCCTGCGCCGTTCGGCCCGGTCAGCAGCACCACCTGCCCCTCGCCGACCTCCAGGTCGACGCCGGCCAGCGCCCGGCGATCGCCGAACCACCGCTCCAGCCCCCCGCAGCGGACCGCCGGGCTCACCAGACCAGGTCGAGCAGCACTCCGGCCAGGTAGACGATCGAGATCGCCCCGTTGACCGTCAGGAAAGCGATATTGACGCGCGAGAGATCGTCCGGATGGACGATCGAGTTCTCATAGGCCAGCAGCACGGCCACCGCCGCCAGGCCGAGGAAGTAGCCCGGGCCGAGGTCGAGCGTCAGCCCGGCGCCGGCCAGCAGGGCGATCGACGCCAGGTGACAGACCCGTGTGACGATCAGCGCGGGGGCGATGCCGAACCGTGACGGCAGCGAGCACAGGCCCTCCTGCCGGTCGAAGTCGACGTCGGTGGTGGCGTAGATGATGTCGAAGCCGCCGATCCACAGCGCGACCGCGGCGGCGATCATGAACGGTGCCCAGGCGGCCCCGCCGCCCACGGCCAGCCAGGCGCCCAGCGGCGCCAGGCCGATCGAGCAGCCCAGCACGAGGTGACACAGCCAGGTGAAACGCTTGGTGTAGGGGTAGACCACGAACAGGGCGACCGGGATCGGCCACAGCCAGCGGACGACCGGGTCGAGCTGCCAGACGGCGATCAGGAACAGCACCAGCGCGCCGACGCAGAAGGCCACCACCTGGCCGCGGCTGAGCAGCCCCGCCGGAATCTCCCTGGCTTTGGTGCGCGGGTTGCGCGCGTCGATCTCGGCGTCGATCAGCCGGTTCAGCGCCATCGCCAGGCTGCGTGCGCCAACCATCGCGAGCGTCACCCAGACCACCTGCGAGAGGCTGGGGATGCCGTCGACGGCCAGGATCGCGCCGACGAAGGCGAACGGCAGCGCGAACACCGTGTGCTCGAGCTTGACCAGCGAGACGAAACGGCGGGCGTTGACGGCGGTGGCGCTCACGGGTGCTCCGTCGGTCGCTCGGTGAGCAGGTCCACCCCGTGCGGCAGCGCGGCCGCGACGGCGTCGAAACACTCCGCGCAGGCCTTCGGGCTGCCCGGGAAGTTGACGATCAGCGTCCGCCCGGTGATGCCGCTCGCGCCCCGGGACAGCAGGCCGTGCGGCGACGCGCGCCGCGACACCTCGCGCATCGCCTCGTCCAGCCCCGGCGTCGGCCGCTCGACCACCTCGGCGGTCGCCTCCGGTGTCACGTCCCGCGGGGCGAAGCCGGTGCCGCCCGTCGTCAGCACCAGGTCGGCGACGTCGGTCAGGCCCCACAGCGCCTCGGCCACCTGCGACCGGTCGTCGGGCACGACGACGCGCTCCACCACCTCGAAGCCGGCGCCCTGGGCGCGCTCGGCCAGCACGGCGCCACTGGCGTCCTCACGCGTTCCCGCGGCCACGCCGTCGGACACGGTCAGCACGGCCGCCCTCACGCGGGCCTCCGCCAGTGGCCGCTCTTGCCGCCGTCCTTCTCCAGCAGATGCGCGGAGACGATCTCGATCGAGGGGTCGAGCCCCTTGGTCATGTCGTAGACGGTGAGCGCCGCCGCCAGCGCGGCGGTCAGCGCCTCCATCTCGACGCCGGTCTGCGCCGTCGTCTCCGCCGAGGCCGTGATCACGACCCCGTCGCCGACCACCTCGGGGGTCACGTCGACCCGCGACAGCGGCAGCGGGTGGCACAGCGGGACGATGTCCGGCGTCCGCTTGGCGGCCATGATCCCGGCCACCCGGGCCACCGCCAGCACGTCGCCCTTGGGCAGGGTGCCCGCCTCGATGCGCTCGCGCACGGCGGCGGGCATCGTCACCTGCGCCCGCGCCACGGCGCGCCTGCGTGTCACCGGCTTGTCGCCGACGTCGATCATCCGGATCTCCGACATCGCGGCGGTAGTCTACGGCGCTGCCCGCACCGGCAGGGCTACCTGCCGATGATCTCGAGCCGGTTGCCGAACGGGTCGGTCGTGTAGAAGCGCGGCACCCCGGGGATCCGGGCGTCCCAGCGGACGATCTGGCCGGCAGCCTCCAGCCG
>DATLLN010000228.1:0-4671 GCA_035537835.1 Gaiellales bacterium | reverse complement strand
CTCGGCATCCGGGATTTCGTGGCGCCAGAACAGGGACGGCCCGAACGGCCGGACGTCGTATCGCTCGACAAAGGTGTCGACGCCGCGGACGTGGTCGGGCTTGAGGATCACCGCCATCGTCGGGCGCAGCGCGTCGAGGTGTGCCCAGAACGCCTCGTCGGAATCCGGCGGTGCGCTCGGGTCGAGCACGGCGACCTCGCCGCGCGACTCGACCAGCGTCGAGGTCACCGTCTCCGGCCAGTCCAGCCCCTCGCGCCAGTCTGGGTGCGCGGTGCGCCAGATCGCGAGACCCGGGGCCACGTCCTCGAAGGATACGGGCACGGGCGGGATCGTAGACCTGGCGGCCTACGGCTTGAGGATGTTCGGGATCGCCACCTGGTGCGGGGGCGTTCCCGTGCCGGCCGCATCGTCATCGTGGACGAGCAGCGTGACGTCCTGCAGGCGCTTCGGCGTGTAGTCCAGCGTGGCCTGGTAGCGGCCACGGCAGCCGGTGCCGCAGGTCGCCGTCGTGAACGTCCTGGCCAGCACCTTGCCGTTCCCCGAGACGAGCTCGATGCTGACGTTCGCCTCGAACACGTTGGCCGTTCCCTTGACCACGATCGGCCCGACGACGAGGTTCGCGATGCCCGGCGTCTCGACCACGATCGCCGGGAGCAGGTCGGAGAAGCTCGAGCGGCGCATCGGATCGGGCAGCACGATCCCGTCGCCCGAGAAGACCGTGGTGTCCTTGCCGTCCAGGCGCAGGCGCACACCGTGGACGGACGGGAACTGGGTCATCGTGTACACGAGCTGCGCCAGCCGCATCCGCTCCGAGAGCACCCCGCCGCCCGCCGCGAACTCGCTGCTCATGTCGACGGTGGCGATGCCGCCGGCGATGTTGAGCCCCAGCAGCCGCGTGCCAGCGGGCACCGCCGTCGACACTCCCGCTGCGCGCAGAAACTGACGCGGGCCGCCGACCAGTGCGTTGACGGCCTCGGTGCCGATGCCGGGGCGCTTCTCGACCAGGGACTTCGAGAACCAGAGTGACTCGCCGCGGGTGAACCAGGTCTGCACCTCAACCGGGTTGGCGGGCGGAGGCTGCTCGGTCGAGCCGGGAGCGGGCTGGGACGTGCCGGGGTCGGGCTCGGAGGTCGCCGGAGGAGACGACGATCCCTGCGATCCCGCCGGGACACTTGAGACGACGGTGGCCGTGTCCGCGCCGCACCCGGCGCAGGCAAGCAGCAGGACGATGAGGGCGACGAGGTGCTTCATGAGCTCAGCTCCCGTGTGGACATGTCCCCATCCTCGCCGTCAAAGGCAACGGGGCCATCACCCGCGGGTAACGGTTCTGCAACAGGAATATTCAGTGAGAAGGCCGCGCCGGCCCCCGGCTTGCTCTCGACTTGGACGTCTCCACCCAGCGCCGACGCGTGTTCGCGGGCGATCGCCAGGCCCAGGCCGCTCCCGCCCTGACCCCCGCCGGCCTTGGCGAACCTGCCGAACACCGATTCCAGCTCGCCCGCCGGGATCCCCGGCCCGTGATCCGTCACGGTCAGCACAAGGCGGCCGGCATCCACGCGACCGGAGACCTCCGCCCGACCGCCGCCGTGGAGCAGCGCGTTGCCGATCAGGTTGACGATCACGCGCTCCAGCCGCCGACGGTCGGACACCACGGGCGGGACGTCGACGTCGACGGCAACCGAGCCCGCCCATCCGTTCTCGGCGAGCACGGCCCGCACGAGCAGTCCGAGATCGACCGGCTCGGTGCGCACCGGCTCAGCACCGGCGTCGAGCCGCGAGATCTCGAGCAGGTCTTCGACCAGCCGGGACAAGCGGGTGACGTCGTCGGTCAGCATCCGCGACGCCCGCTGGGCGTCAGGTGGCATCCGGTCGATGTGGTCGCGCAGGATCGCAGCCTCGTTGACCAGCGCGGTCAGCGGCGTGCGCAGCTCGTGCGCAACGTCTGCCGTGAACCGCTGCTCTCGCTCGCGGGCCAGCGACAGCGCGACGATCTTGGCCTCCAGCGCGTCCGCCATCTGGTTGAACGAGGACGCCCACTCGCCGAACTCGTCTGCGCCCCGGCTGGGCAACCGCGTCTCCAGCAGACCCTCCGCAAGCGCCCGCGCCGCGGCGCTGGCCTCGCCGACGGGTGCCAGCACTCTGCGTGCGAGCACGATGCCGACCAGGGCCGACAACGCGGCGAGCACGAGCCACGCACCGATCAGAATCACCCGCAGCTGGTCGAGATCATCCTGCAGCTGCTGCTCGTCGAAGAAGAAGTACAGCTCGGCGCCACGCGACGGCGCGCCGACGACGAGATAGCGGTGGCCGCGGACCGTCGCCCAGCGGTAGGCCAGGTTCCCATCACCGACCAGCCGGGACAGGTCGGGCGGCACGGGGAGCGTGCCCGGCTGGGCCTTGCCGTCCACCACCGGCACCGTCGCGAACCCGGGTCGGGACGCCAGCCGGCGCTGCAGCTGCTCGATTGACGCAGCCGAGCGAGCGAGCTGCAGATTCGCCTTCGCCTGGACGAGAGCTCGGTCCTGGGCGTCGGTGGTGCGCGCCCGCTCGACGACGGCGTAGGAGCCGATCGCCAGCAGCCCCGACGAGACGGCGCCGACGAGGGCGAAGGCGATCGCTAGCCGCCGACGGAGCCGGCCGGGAGACGGACGCGGCGCGGTCAAGGTGGTTCCTCCAGCCGGTAGCCGACCCCGCGCACGGTGACGATCAGCGCCGGGTGGGCGGGGTCTCGCTCCACCTTGGCACGCAGCCGCTGTACGGCGACGTCGACCAGCCGCGAGTCGCCCAGGTAGCCGTAGCCCCAGACCGCCTCGAGCAGCACGTCGCGGCTGAGCACACGGCCGGGGCGGCGGGCGAGCTCCGCCAGCAGCCGGAACTCGGTCGCGGTCAGCGGTACCGGTGCGCCGTCCCGCCGCGCCTGGAATGCGTCCTCGTCGATCTCGAGATCGCCGATGCGGCGTGGCCGGCGGGGATCGGCGGACGCGGTGCGCCGCAGCACCGATCGGATCCGCGCCACCAGCTCCGCCACTTCGAACGGCTTGGTCACGTAGTCGTCCGCCCCCAGCTCCAGACCGGCGACGATGTCCGGGGTCTCCGCCCGGGCGGTCAGCATGATGATCGGCACCTGGCTCGTCCGGCGGATCTCGCGGCACACCTCCAGCCCGTCCAGGGACGGCAGCATGACGTCGAGCACGATCGCATCGTGCGCGCCGGACCGGAAGCGATCGAGCGCCTCGCGACCGTCCGCCACCGGCGTGACGGCGAAGCCGGCGCGCTCGAGCCCGAGCTCGACCAGCTGACGAATCGAGCGGTCGTCCTCGACAAGCAGGATCCGAGCGCTCACGCCGGAGAGCGTACAGAGCGCCTCACCCGGACTCGCCTCAGGCTCGGGTGCCGCGCCTAGACTGCCGCCGTGGGCCTCGCACACTGGGATGACGTCGACTCCCACCGCGCCGCGAAGGGCGAGATGGATGCGACCTGGCAGCAGCTGGGCGACGCGGCCGGCGCGATGACGGTCGGCCTGAACCGGGTGAAGGTGGCGCCGGGAAGGCTGCCGACGCCGCCCCACTCCCACGGCGCGTCCGAGGAGCTGTACTTCGTGCTTGCCGGAGACGGCCTGGCCTGGCAGGACGACGCCGTCCACGCGGTGCGGCCCGGCGACTGCGTGATCCACCGGCCGAACGAGCTGGAGCACACCTTCATCGCGGGGGAGACGGGCCTCGACTACCTGGTGTTCGGTACGCGGCATCCGACTGAGATCGGCTGGCTGCCCCGATCGCGGGCGATCCGTTTCGGCTGGCCGTGGGCCGAGGGGCGGGACGACGATCCCTGGGATGTCGAGGCGCAGTCGCCGTCGCTGGCGGTGGGCGAGCCCGCCGCCCGACCGCCGAACATCCTGAACGTCGACGAGGTGGAGCTCGAGGACACGGCGCCCGGCGTGTGGTCGGCGCCGCTCGCGACCCGCGAGCGCAGTGTCCTGTCCGGCCTGCACTGGGAGCGGCTGGAGCCCGGGGCGACCGGGTCGCCGCCGCACTGCCACTCCGAGGAGGAGGAGCTGTTCGTGATCCTCGACGGATCGGCGATGCTCGAGTTGTGGCCCTCGCCGGTCGCCGAGACGCGCGGCGTCGCCCGGGAGGACATCGAGATCCGCCCCGGCCACGTGGTCGGCCGGCCGCCGGGGTCGGGAATCGGCCACGCGTTCCGCGCAGGACCCGAGGGCGTGACGATGCTGATCTACGGCACCCGCAAGCCCAACGACATGGCTTGGTATCCTCGCTCGCGCAAGATCTACTGGCGAGGGCTCGGCGTGATCGGACGCATCGAGACTCTCGACTACTTCGACGGCGAGCCGCGGGGCTGAGCCGATGTAACAACGGGGTCAGACCCCGTTGTTACACGCCGCGCTTCCCCTCTACCGTGTGCACATGACCCCGCACCGGCCAACCCTGGTCTGCCTGCACGGCGTCGGCGGATCGGCCGGCGAGTGGGGCCCGGCCGCACAGGCGCTGGGCGACCGCGCGACGATCGTGCCGGCCGTGCCGGGCGACGGCCGGTTCGTGCTCGTCGGGCACTCGTTCGGGGGTGTCGAGGCGATCGCGCTGGCATCGCAGCGCCCGGAGCGAGTGGACGGACTGGTGCTGACCGGCTCGTTCTTCCCGCCCGCGCGCGGCG
>DATLLN010000227.1:0-5031 GCA_035537835.1 Gaiellales bacterium | reverse complement strand
CAGCGACGCGCCGGCGTCCTGCATGATCGCGCGGACGTCGGCGAAGTCGAGGTTGATGAGCCCGGGCACCGTGATCAGGTCGGTGATGCCCTGGACGCCCTGGCGGAGCACGTCGTCGGCGATCCGGAAGGCGTCGACGATCGACGTCCGCTTCTCGACCACCTGCAGTAGGCGATCGTTGGGGATGATGATCAGGGTGTCGACCTTCTCGCGCAGGGCCTTCACGCCCTGGTCGGCCTGGTCGGCGCGCTTGCGGCCCTCGAACGAGAACGGGCGGGTGACGACGCCGACGGTCAGCGCGCCAAGCTCGCGTGCGATCTCGGCGATCACGGGCGCTGCGCCGGTGCCGGTGCCGCCGCCCTTGCCTGCGGTGACAAACACCATGTCGGCGCCCTTCAGCGCCTCCTTCAGCTCGTCGCGGCTCTCCATCGCAGCCTCGCGGCCGATGTTCGGATCGGCGCCGGCGCCGAGGCCCCGCGTGATCTTCGACCCGATGTGGATCTTGACGTCGGCGTCGCACATGAGGAGCGCCTGGGCGTCGGTGTTCACGGCGATGAACTCCACGCCGCGCAGGCCCGCGTCGACCATCCGGTTGACGGCGTTGGTGCCACCGCCGCCGACGCCGACGACCTTGATCACTGCCAGATAGTTGCCGCTCTGATCCCTCATGCTGAACTGACCTCCGCTACCGGGCGCCGGACGCCCTGTTTCTCACCCAGAGGGTGAGACTGTTCCCAAAAACACGAAGAGCCCTCATTCCAGGCCGAAAACACGCGGCCGGGACGGGGCACGGGAGAGAGCGTACTCTCCGGTTCTCTCTGTGTCAAGCGGAACCTGATGGTTGCAACTCTCAGGTTGTAGTTGAGGGTGAGGTACCGTGGAAGCCGAGTGCCGGCCGCGACGGCGCGGACACGTCGAGGTACGCCAGCTCGTGGCGCTGGGCCCCGGTGATCCGTTTGAGGACGCGCTGCACGACCTCCATCTTGAGCGTCAGGTCGGACGGCGTCCCGAACCGCAGCTGGACGCCCTTGCCCAGCACGGCGGTGATCGTGCCCGACCGCGGGATCAGCTGGGTGACGTGCCCGCCGATGCCGTCCGCGTTGTTCAGCACCTCGAGCGCCGACGCGATGTTCTCGTCGCCGGTGTGCTGCCCCACCGCCAGTGTCGTCCCGTCGGGCAGCATTACGACCGGCGCCGCCCGCGGCACCTTGCCGTGGTCGGCCAGGACGCGGCCGTCTGCCGCGATCGGGTACACCTGCTTGCCGATCATGGCGTAGGCCGCCGGCGTGTACGGCACGACGTGGACGGCCAGCGTGTGCGGGAACGCGCGGTCGACCCGGGCGGAGCGCACGAAGGGAATCGCCTCGACGCGGCGCTGGATCGCGCCCGCGTCCATGCCCAGCAGGCTCTTGCCGTGGGTGTTCGACGAGACGGCCTGCTCGATCTGCGCGCTCAGCGGGCCGGACGTGCCGACCACCTGGACGCGGGTGACGTCGAACGCCGACGACATCCGCAGACCCCAGTAGCCGGCGACGGCAACGACGACGCCGACCGCAGCCAGCAGGAGCATCAGCCGCCGCTTGCCCTGCGCCTGGCGCAGCGCGCGGCGACGGACGACGAAGGCGTCCTCCACGCTCGACATGACCTGCATGCGTGCGAGGTTCGTCGCAGCCTGCCGGAGTCCTGCGACGCAACAAAGGGGTCTGACCCCGTTGTTGCGTCAGTCGTCCGGAAGCGACACCGGGCCGACCATCTGCACCTCGTGGTGCAGCTCGACGCCGAGGCGCTCGCGCGCCCGCCGGCGCGCCTCGACCATCAGTGCGATCACGTCGGCGGACGTCGCCGAGCCCATGTTCTCGATGAAGTTGGCGTGCACCGGCGAGATCCGCGCGCCGCCTGCGGCGAACCCCTTCAGCTCGCACTGCTCGAGCAGCCGGCCGGCGGTCATCTCGGGTGACGGGTTCTGCCACACGCTCCCGAACGTCCGCACCTTCTGCGGCTGGGCCGCACGCCGCCGGCCCTGCATCTCGCGGACGATCTCGCGGATCTCGTCGCGGTCGCCCGGCCGCAGGACGAGCGTCGCCTCGGCCACCACCTCGTCGGCCGCGACGTTCGAGCCGCGGTAGCGCATCCCGAGCTCACCGGGTCCGCCGCGGCGCTCGCGGCCCGGGGCCAGCACCAGCGCCTGGCCGAGCACCTGCTGCATCTCGCCGCCGTAGGCACCGGCGTTCATCCGCACGGCGCCGCCGACCGTGCCCGGGATCGCGCAGCCGAACTCGATGCCTGCCAGCGCCCACCCCTCGGCCCGCTTGACGACCACCGCCAGCGACGCGCCGCCGCCGGCCCGGAGCGTCGTGTCGTCGACGCGCTCCACCTTCGCCAGGTCGCCGGCCAGGCGGACGACGACGCCGTCGAACCCGGCGTCGGCCGCGAGCATGTTGGAGCCCAGGCCGACGATCGCCGTGGCCAGCCGCTCGGCCTCGATCCACCGCAGCAGCTCGCGCAGCTCGTCGACCGACCCGGGCCGGGCGAAGTACTGGGCCGGGCCGCCGGTGCCGACCGTCGTCAGCCGCGACATCGGGTAGTCGGGTGTGACGGAGGACGGAACGGTCACGAGAGCAGCAGATCGCCGACCCGGCGCACGTCGCCCGCGCCGACGGTCAGCACCAGGTCGCCCTCGCGCAGGCGCCCGGACAGGTACGCCGCCGCCTGCTCCAGCGTCGGCTGCCACGCCAGCGGCATCCCCGGGCGAAGCTCCGAGACGGCGTCCACCACCAGCAGGCCGGAGACGCCCTCGACCGGCGCCTCGCGCGCCGGGTAGATGTCGGTGACGACGACCTCGTCCGCCGTCGCCAGCGCCATCCCGAAGTGCCGCGCCAGCGCCTCTGTGCGTGAGTACAGGTGCGGCTGGAAGCAGACCAGCACGCGGCCCGGTGCGTGCGAGCGGGCCGCCTTGATCGTCGCGGCGACCTCGGTCGGGTGTTGCGCGTAGTCGTCGACCACGGTCGCGCCGGCCACGGTGCCGCGGCGCTCGAACCTGCGCCCCACGCCGGCGAAGCCGACCAGCGCGCCGGCCGCCTCGGCGGGCTCGACCCCGGCCGCCGCATGCAGGGCGGCGACGGCGGCAGCGGCGTTCAGCGCATTGTGCTCGCCGGGCACGGCGAGGGTGACGTGGATCGGGGTCGCGTCTGGCGTGCGCAGCCAGAAGCCGGTGCCCTCGGCCGCGACCTCGACGCCGCTCACCTGCCACTCGACGTCGCCCAGCCCGAACCGCTCGAGCGGCGCCGGCGACGGCAGCACGACCGACTCCGGCGCGATCAGTGCGCCACCCGCCGGGAGCTCCGACGTCCACGACCGGAACAGCGCCTCGACCTCGGCCAGCGATGCGAACCGGGAGTGGTGGTCGAGCTCGACGTTGGTGACCACCGCGACGCGCGGGCGGAGCAGCGACAGGCTGCCGTCGGACTCGTCGGCCTCGGCGACCAGCAGGGTGCCGCCGCCCGGCCCGGCGTTGCCTCCGAGCTGCGGCACGTCGCCGCCGATCAGGAACGTCGGGTCGAGACCGAGCTGCACCGCCGCGTAGGCGATCATCGCGGACGTCGTCGTCTTGCCGTGCGCGCCGGCCACGCAGATCGACCGCCGCGAGAGCACCATCTCGGCGAGCAGCTCGGCGCGATGCAGACGTCGCAGGCCGCGGTCCCGAGCGGCCAGCAGCTCCGGCTCGTCGGCCCCGACAGCGCTGGACACGACCACCTCCATGCCCTCCGCCAGGTGATCGGGGCTATGGCCGATCGCGATCGGGATGCCGAACCGCTCGAGCCGGTCGAGGTACGGCGTGCGGGCCCTGTCGCATCCCGTGACCTCGGCGCCCCAGGCGTAGGCGACGGTCGCCAGGGCCGAGACTCCGGCCCCGCCGATGCCGATCATGTGAAAGCGGCGGTCGGTGAAGCTCATCGCCTGTGGAGTGTAAGGAGGTCGTCGGCGATCACGGCCGCCGCGTCCGGCCGCGCCCAGGCCAGTGCCGCCTCCCCCATCCGCCGCATCCGCTCCCGATCGCCCAGCAGCGCCCGCACCTCGGCGTCCAGCCGCTCGTGGGTCAGCTCGGCGTCGGGGATGACGATCGCCGCCCCCGCCTGCTCCAGGTGCCGCGCGTTCGCGGTCTGGTGGTCGGCGGTCACGTTGGGCGAGGGGATCAGGATCGACGGCTTGCCCGCAGCGGCGATCTCGAAGATCGAGCCGCCCGCCCGCGCGACCACCAGCGAGGCGCCGCGCAGCGACGCATGCAGCCCCGGCAGGAAGGCACGGACGCGGTAGCGCTCGCCGTCCAGCGCCCGGTACTGCTCGTACTCGCGGTCGCCCGTGACGTGCAGCACGCGCAGGTCGCCCCCCGCCCACGGCGCGACGGCGGCATTCAGGCGGGTCGCTCCCAGGCTACCGCCGAATGCGAACACGTCGCCGGTCCACTCCTCGCCGGGCTCGGCCGGCTCCGCGGGCACCGGCCTGCCCGTTACCAGGTACCTGCCGCCGGAGCGGCGCTCGATCGGGAACGAGAGATAGACGCGCTCGACCAGCGGCGCCGCCAGCCGGTTGGCCAGCCCCATGTGAGCGTCGACCTCGAGCAGCGCACCTGGCACGCGGGCGGCCCACGTCGCCAGCAGCATCGGGCCGGACACGTAGCCGCCCGCGCCGAACACGACATCCGGCTTCACCCGGGAGATGATGCGCCGGCAGGCAACGGGTGCGGTCGCCGCCTTCCAGGCCGACGAGGCCAGCGCCAGGGACAGCCGGCGCTCGAAGCCCCGAACCTCGAACGTGTGCAGCGGATAGCCGGCCTCGGGCACCAGCCGCGCCTCGATCCGGTCGCCGCCGGCGAACTCGACCTCGGCGCCTCTATCCGACAGCTCGGCGGCCACCGCCAGTGCCGGGACGACGTGTCCCGCCGTGCCGCCGGCTGCGATCAGCACTCGCGGCCGCGCGCTTGGAAGAGGCTTTGGGTTTGGCATCGGAGGTTGTCGTGCGGCCGCGTGCGCG
>DATLLN010000226.1:0-11128 GCA_035537835.1 Gaiellales bacterium | reverse complement strand
GCGGGCGCCCATCGGGTTGACGACCCGGCCGATGTCGTGCACGGCGACGATCCGCTCGACCCGGGCGACGCCTGTGTGCGTGTCGACCGCGACCTGCGCGATCTGGCAGCCGAAGGTGTTGACGCTCATGCCGTCGGGATTGGGGGAGCGAGAGCCGCGCCCCGTCACCCAGGCGTTGCCCAGCTTGCCGGTGAGGTCGGTGATCGGCCGCCGTAAGGTGCCGTCGACCGAGCGGATCTCGCCGTCCTCGAGCGTCAGATCGGAGGCGGCGATCTCGAACATGTCGGCGGCCAGGTCGAGCAGCTGTGCCCGGCTGTCGTGGGCGGCCGCGCGGACCGCGGGCGCGACGGAGGCGAGCGTCATCGATCCGCCCGACGCCGGCCCGTGCCCGGCCCGGGTCGTGTCCCCGGCCAGCACGAGCACCTCCTGCGGGCTGACCCCGAGCCGCTCCGCGGTGATCATCGCGCACGCGGTGGTGACGCCGGTGCCCAGATCCTGCATCCCGATCTCGAGCATGGGACGGGCATCGCGGCCGACCCGCACCTCGGCGTACGCGGGCGGGCCGCCGCCGCCCCACCAGATCTGCGTCGCCATCCCCATGCCGCGGCGGATGCGTCCCTCCGAGCGGAGGCCGTCGCGGTCGGGCCAGCCGGCCAGCTCGGCCGCCCGGTCGTAGCAATCCAGCAGGTTCTTCGAGCTGTACGGCCTGCCGGCCTGCTGATCGTCCTCGACGTAGTTGATGCGGCGGAGCTCCAGCGGATCCATGCCCACGGCGTCGGCGAGCTCGTCGAGCGCGATCTCGAGCATGAAGGTGCCCTCCATGACGCCGGGCGCGCGGAAGGCGGCAGTTGGCCCCAGGTTCTGGGCGACCGGGAGGACGAACCCACGGACGTTGTCACATTTGTATACAGCCTTCATCGGCTCCAGGATCGGGTATGTCCAGCCGTCGCTGCCCAGACCCATGACGACCGACGCCTCGATGCCGCGGAGCGTCCCGTCCGCGTCGGCGCCCAGCCGCAGCTCGCCGCGGGCCTCGGACCGGTATCCGGCCGTCAGGTTCTCCTCGCGCCGTGAGTAGACCAGCCGCACGGGGTGCCGGCTGCGCTTGGCGAGCGCCGCCGCGAGGACGCCCTCGGGCCCGACGCCGAACTTCGACCCGAACCCGCCGCCCATGAACTCGCAGATCACGCGCACCCGCTCAGCCGGGATGCCGAACGCCCGGGCCAGCTCCGCGCGGCCCTCGTAGATCGCCTGGGTCGAGCTCCACACCGTCAGGTCCTCGCCGCGCCACTCGGCGACGGCGCAGTGGGGCTCCATGCTGTTGTGCAGCTGGGCCGGCACCCGGTACTCGGCCTCGACGACGTGCGCTGCGCCCTCCAGGGCGGCGTCGACGTCGCCGCGCTCGTACTCGGTCGGATCCTCGATGAAGTGCTGGGCGTCGGCGGCGACATCCATGTTGATGATGAAGCCGAGCTCCTCCCACTGCGGCGCCAACGCTGCCAGCGCGGCCTCGGCCGCCTCTGCGCTCTCGGCGGCGACCGCGGCGACCGCGGCGCCGGCGTACCCGGGCTCCGCGGTCAGCAGCGCGCTGCCGCCGTAGGCCGGAAGGTCGTCGTCCGGGGTGACGACGCAGCGGACGCCGGGCACGGCGCGTGCGGCCTCGACGTCGATCGCCGTCAGCTTCGCGTTGGCGTGCGGGCTGCGCAGGACGGCGGCCTCGAGCTGCGCCGGGAGCTTGATGTCCGACGTGTAGCGGGCGCTGCCGTCGAGCCGAGTCCTGGCCGTCACGCGCGGCGTCGGGGTGCCGATCACGGCGGGCGGGTTCGCGTCGTCGTACTCCGGGGTCGCGTCGTCCTCGACGAGCGTCCACCGCTCCTCGACGCGGCCCTCGACGACCGCTTCGGTCTTGATCAGCCGCGGGCTCACCCGGCCGCCTCCGTGACTGCGTCGACGATGCCTTCGTACGCACCGCAGCGGCAGAGGTTGCCGCTCATGGCGTCGACGATCTGCTCGCGCGAGGGCGAAGGCGTCGTCTCCAGCAGCGCCAGCGCAGACATCAGCTGGCCCGGCGTGCAGAAGCCGCACTGGAAGCCGTCGTTGGCCGTGAACGCCTGCCGCAGCCGGGTCAGCAGCTCGCCGTCGGACTCGACGGTGCGCACCTCGGCGCCGTCGATCGCGGCCACCAGCGTCAAGCACGACAACACGGCGTGGCCATCGACCAGCACCGTGCAGCTGCCGCACGTGCCCTCGCCGCACGCGACCTTCGTGCCGGTCAGCCCGAGGTCGTCGCGCAGCAGGGAGGCAAGCGTCAACTCGCCGGGGACGTCGCGCTCGTGGCGCTCGCCGTTGATGTCCACCCGCACCTGCACCGGGCGGCAACCTAGCACGGGATGAACCGGGCGGGAAATGGACGATCCTCCGCTAGGTTTCAGTGTTTGTCCCTTCCGTCGACATCCACGTCCCGGCGGGCGCCGCTCGAGCTGACCTTCGTGCCTCGGGGAGCCGAGGAGCCGCTGATGGGGTTCTACTCCGTGAGCCCGCTGACGCCGGGCGGCTGGGCCGACCTGCTGGACGGCGCCGGGCTGCCCCACACGCTGCGCCGGCTGCCGCTGCGGATCGGCGTCGGAGCGTCGGCGCGCGAGGTCGAGACGCGGTGCCTACCGATGCTCCCGGCGCTCGCCTACCTGCTGGGACAGAACGGCGGCGACGAGAGCGGCTCGGTGCGGGCGTGGCGGCTGGCGGCGCGGCTGGTGGAGCGTGTCGCCAACAACGGCAGCGAGCCGCCTGACCTGGCGCGCTTCTCCGCGGCATTCCCGCCGCTGGCCCACGCGGCGCTGCTGGAGACCCTCGACGAGCCGGAGCCGCTGACCGCGCAGACCGCGCTGGACGAGTTCGTGGGCGCCGCGCTGCGGGCGCTGGCCACCGCCGTCCGCGAGCCGAAGGTGCTGAGCGCGGCCGACAGCCACCCCGACTCGATCGACCTGACGGTGCTCGAGCCCGCGCTGCGCGTCGTCGCGCCCGACCTGGGCACCGTCGCGCCGGCCGTGACCCTGCGCGACGGACTCGCGCAGCTTGAGCTCGAGCTCGAGCTGCCGCCGGATCCCGACGCGCTCTGGCCGCTGCACGTCCGACCGGCCGATCTGCCCGCGCTGCCCCGGGCCGCGCACGTCTTCCCGCCGCTCTCCCGCGTGCGCTCCGGACTGGTGCTGCTGACGCTGGACGAGGTGGCGACGCTGCGCAGCGCCGCGGCCGCGCTGTCCTACTCCGGCGCGACGGTCACGCTGCCGCCGGCGCTGACCGAGGAATCCGACCTCGAGCTCGACCCGGCGATGATGACGTTCGAGCGGGGGCCGCTGTCGCTCGACGGCGTCGTCCGCTACGACCTGTCGGCGGCGCTCGGCGGCACCCCGATCTCGCCCGACGAGTTCCGGGCGCTGGCCGCCGCCACCGAGCCGCTGGTGCGGATCGGCGGCGAGTGGAAGGTGCTCGGCTCAACGGCGCTCCGCCGCGCACGCCAGCTCGCGCAGCTCGCCCTGCACGGCTCGAGCATTCCCGCGCTGACCGCGCTCGGCGCGACGCTCTCGGGCGCCGCCGAGGTGCGCGGGTTCGCGGTGCAGGTGGACGAGGAGGCCGACACCGAGCTGGAGCGGCTGGCCGCCGAGGTGCGGGACGAGGAGATGCGCGAGGGGCACGACCCCAGGGAGGGGTTCCACGGCGTGCTCCGCCCCTACCAGCGCGTCGGGCTGGGCTGGCTGGTGCGCATGCGCGAGCTGGGCCTGGGAGCGCTGCTGGCCGACGATATGGGCCTCGGCAAGACGGTGCAGCTGATCGCCTACCTGCTGGACAGGAGCGATGGGGCGGAGGGGCCGGCGCTGATCGTCTGCCCGGCCTCCGTGCTCGGCAACTGGAGCCGCGAGCTCCACCGGTTCGCGCCCGACCTGTCGGTCGTCATCCATCACGGGCCCGACCGGACGCGCAACATCGAGCAGCTCGACGGCTACGACGTAGTGCTCACCTCCTACTCCCTGCTGCCCCGCGACCGCCGCCTGCTGGGCGAGGCCGAGTGGCGCACTGTCGTGCTGGACGAGGCTCAGCAGGTGAAGAACCCGCTGACCCGCGGTGCGCAGTCGGCCCGGGCGCTGCGGGCGCGGCATCGGATCGCCCTCACCGGCACGCCCATCGAGAACCGGCTGGACGAGCTGTGGTCGATCATCCACTTCCTCAACCCCGGCCTGCTGGACACGCGCACCTCCTTCCGCCGGGTGTACGCGACGCCGATCGAGCGGCGCGGCGACGAGCTGGCCGCCGAGCGGCTGCGCCGGGTCACCCAGCCGTTCATCCTGCGCCGCCGCAAGACCGATCCGGACATCCTGCCCGACCTGCCGCCGCGGCAGGAGTCGAACGAGTACTGCACGCTGACGGTCGAGCAGGCCGCGCTGTACCAGGCCACGATCGACGCGATGCTGAACGACGTCCGCGGATCGTCCGGGATCGAGCGCCGCGGGCACGTGCTGGCGCTGCTGACGCGCCTCAAGCAGGTCTGCAACCACCCGGTGCACGCGCTCGGCCGGCCGGGCCCGCTGTCCGGCCGCTCCGGCAAGCTCGACCGGCTGGACGAGATGCTGGCCGAGGCGGTGGACGAGGGCGACAGCTCGCTGGTGTTCACGCAGTACGCCGTCATGGGCCGGCTGCTGGCCGACCACCTGAATCGCACGCTGGGTATCGAGCGGCTGCTGCTGGACGGGTCGACGCCGATCCCGGAGCGCGAGAGGGTCGTCGACCGCTTCCAGCTGGACGACGGCACGCCGCGGGTGCTGGTGCTGTCGCTGCGGGCCGGCGGCCTCGGCCTCAACCTGACCCGGGCGAACCACGTCTTCCACTTCGACCGCTGGTGGAACCCGGCGGTGGAGGATCAGGCGTCCGACCGCGCGCACCGGATCGGCCAGACGCGGGTCGTCCAGGTGCACCGGATGATCTGCGCGGGGACGATCGAGGAGCGCATCGACCAGCTGATCGACGCCAAGCGCGGGCTCGCCGAGCAGATCGTCGACCGCGGCGTCGAGTCGGCGCTGTCGGAGCTGTCCGACCAGGAGCTGAGCGAGCTGGTCGCGCTGCGGACTGAGGCCTAGAGCCGGCTAGAGCAGCCGGCCCAGGCGGAGGCCGACCACCCAGTCGTGCGTCGCCTCGATGTGGCGCTCGACCGCCGCACGCGCTGCCGCCGAATCCCCGGCTGCGACCGCCGCCAGCAGCGGCGCGTGGCCCTCGCTGGACGCGCGCAGCGCGGTCTCGGGGCCGGGCACCACGGCCAGGATCTCGCCCAGCTCGGCCTGGATGGCCGTCTCGGCGGTGACCAGGCGGCTGCTGCCGGCCGCCTCGGCGATCGCCAGGTGGAAGCGGCTGTCAGCCAGCCGGTAGCCGGCGAAGGAGTCGACGGCGGAGTCCGCGGCGGCCGCCGTGTCGGCGATCCGGGCGAGCGCCTCGCCGGTCGCCCGCTCGGCCGCCAGTGCCGCCGCCTCGCCGGACACCGCGCGCCGCCAGTCGGTCAGCTCGCGCAGCTCGGCGGCCGCCGGCACGCGGCCCGCCGTCGGGGTGACCAGCGATGCGCTGGCGACGAACGAGCCGCCGCCACGGCCGCGCCGGGTCTCCAGCACGCCGGCGTCGCGGAGCACGGCCAGCGCCTGGCGCAGCGTCATCGGCGCGACCTCGAGCATCGCCGCCAGCTCCGCCTCGGACGGCAGCCGCTCACCTTCGGCGAGCACGCCCGAGCCCACCGCCTCGCCGATCCTGCGGACGATGCGCTCGACGGCCCCCTCGACCTGGAGCGGGGCGAACACCGCCTGGCGGGCGATCGTCTCGGCCATGATTTGAAACTCTAACCGATAGATGGTAGAAGTTTCCAGCACAGCGATTCAGGAGCGAGCCATGCAGCCCACAGACGAGCAGATCGAGTCCTACCGCCGCGACGGCTTCGTCGTCGTCGAGGAGTTCCTCCCGGCCGATGAGGTGGAGCGGGTGCGCGAGCACTTCGCGCGCTGCTTCGAGCACGAATGGGAGACCGGCGTGATGCCCGACGAGGTCAACTACCAGCCGGGCGTCACCCCGCCGGACAAGACGCGGCAGCTCTGCAACCTGTGGAAGGCCGACCGGACGATCGCCGCGACCACGCTGGCAGCGCGCAACGCGGAGTTCGCCGCCCGGCTGGAGGGCGCGCCGGGGATGCGGCTGTTCATCGACAACGCCGTGTGGAAGCCGGCCGGCGGCAAGGCGCTGCTGGCCCACCAGGACGCCGCTTACCAGGGCTACTTCGATCCGGCCAACCTGACGACGTGCTGGATGGCGCTCGACGAGACCCATGCCGACACGGGCACGATCTACTACGCCCGCGGATCGCATCTGTGGGGCCACATGCCGATGGGCGGGCAGTTCCACGCGCCGGAGGACTGGACCGGACACGCGCAGCAGGTGGCGCCGCCCGAGCTGTACGCCGAGGTCGAGTGGGTGCCGATCGAGGTGCCACCCGGCGGTGCGGCGTTCCATCACGGCTGGACGTTCCACGGCTCGCCGCCCAACGAGCGGCCCGACCGCGAGCGGCGCGCGATCATCAGCCACATGATGACCACCGAGACGCGCTGGCATCCGACGAACGTCCACGAGCTCTACAGCCACTACCGGCGCCCGGACGAGCTGGAGATCGACGAGGCGTTCTTCCCGGTGATGTGGCGCGAGGACGGGTACCGCAGCCCGTTCATCGACCGGATCAGCGAGCCGGCGGCCGCCTGACATGGCGTCCGCTGCGCTGGAGCAGCGGCTGGAGCAGAACGCGGCCGCACAGGCGGGCCTCGCGGAGCGGATCCGCGAGTCCGGCGTCGAGCTCGTCTACTACCAGTTCGTCACGCTGAACGGCCGGGTGATGGCGAAGGTCGCGCCGGCCCGGCATCTCGCCCGGAACCTGGAGCGGGGCGTGCAGTTCCATGGGTCGGCGGTCGCCGACCTGGCGACCAGCCGCCACGGCACGCTGATCGCCAGCGGCCCCGAGCGCGAGGAGTTCCTGGCGCTCCCGGACGCGTCGACCTTCGCCGTGCTGCCGTGGGATACCGCCTACGGCCGGTTCTTCTGCGATCTCTACACGCGGCGCGACCGGGCGGAGGAGCCGGGTGAGCCGCTCCCCACCTGCGTGCGGGGCAACCTGGCGCGCGTCCACGAGCGGTTCGCCGAGCGCACCGGCCTCGAGCTGCGGTCGGGCACGGAGCCGGAGATGAGCTGGCTGGGCGAGGACGTCGAGGTGTGGTCGCAGCCCAACGTCTCCCCGGCGTACCACATCGGCGCGCTCGAGACGATGCGGCCGATCGTCAAGCGGGTGATCGCCTATGCGCAGGCGATGGGCCTGGACATGATCGAGGGCGACTACGAGGACACCGGCCAGCTCGAGCTGAACTTCCAGTTCGACCGCTGCGAACGCACCTGCGACCGCCTGGTCACCTACCGGCAGATCTGCGCGCAGGTGGCCCGCGAGTTCGGCGTCATCGCCAGCTTCATGCCGAAGCCGGCCGTCGGCCTGATGGCGAACGGCTGCCACCACAACCTCAGCTTGTGGCGCGGCGACGAGAACGTCTTTGTCGACGAGGGCAACGGCACGCTGCACGTCAGCGAGGCGGCGCGCCACGCGCTGGGCGGGATCCTCGAGCACTCGCGGGGGATGCTGGCTTTGCTGGCGCCGACCGTGAACTCCTATGCCCGCTACTGGGATGTCGGGCAGTTCGCCCCGGCCGTTGTCAACTGGGGCTTCGACAACCGCACGTGCGCTGTGCGGGTCAGCGCGTCCGGGCGGCTGGAGTACAAGCTGCCCGACGCCAGCGTCAACCCGTTCATCTCCCATGCCGCCGTGCTGGAGGCGATCGCCGACGGTCTCGAGCGGGCGATCGATCCCGGCGCTCCGCAGTCCGAGGACTCGTATGGCGATTCGGCGGGGCGGTTCCCCGCGCTGCCGCGCACGCTGGGCGACGCACTGGCCGCGCTTGCGGAGGACGATGTGGTGCGCGGCGCGCTCCCCGACGCGCTGTACGACGCGTTCGTGGAGTACAAGACCGACGAGTGGGAGCGGTTCTGCGGCACCGTGACCGAGTGGCACCGCGAGATGTACCTGCGGGCGATCCCGTGAGCGGCCTGGTGGCCGACGGCGTGCTGACGCTGTGCTGCGCCGACATGGACGCGCGGCCGCTGTTCTGGACGACGCCGGACGGCGCGCGCGACGGGCTCGAGCCGGGCCTGGCGCGGCTGGCGGCGGATCACGCCGGCCTCGGCGTGGTCTGGGAGTTCCGGCGCTGGGACCGGTTCCGGCCGGCGCTCGAGGCGGGCGAGGTGGATGCGATCTGGTGCGGCTCGGCGATCACCGACGAGCGGCGCGAGGTCTTCGACTACTCGCGGCCCTACGCGGCGTTCGACGAGGCCGTCCTGGTGCGCGCCGACTCGCCGGTCACATCGCTCGCCGGCCTGCGCGGCGCCCGTGTCGGGGCCATCGCCGACTCCACGAACATGCGGCTGGCCGAGACGTTCGGCGCAGCCGAGCTGGTTGCCTTCGACGGCACGTCCGACGACGTGTTCGCAGAGATGATTGACGCTGTCGGCAGCGGCGACATCGATGCCTTCGTAGACGACGAGCCGGCGTTCGGCGGGGTGGTGGCCGGTGGGGAATTCCGCGTCGCGCATGTCGCGGAGACGCAGAATCCGTGGGGTGCGGCCTGCCGCAGGGGCGACGACGCGGTGCGTGAGCTGATCGACCGCGGATTGTCGGCGGCGATCGCCGACGGATCGCTGGCGGCGGAGTGGCGCAGGTGGATGGGCGCGAAGGTGGTCCCAGCCGCCATACTGCCCACATGATGAAGCCGGTCGACACGCTGCGGCGGCTGGTCGAGCTCGAGAGCCCGACCGGCGACCCCGCGCGGATCGCTCACATCGGCGAGTTCATCTCGGCCGAGCTGGCGTCGCTCGGGGGGCGCGTACACCATGACGGCGAGCTCGTCCGCGCCAGCTTCGGCCCCGAGGACGACGGCAAGGCGGGTCTGCTTCTGCTTGCCCATCTGGACACCGTCTGGCCCGCGGGGACGCTCCAGAGGATGCCGTTCCGCGTGGACGGCGACATGGCCCACGGCCCCGGTGCGCTCGACATGAAGGGCGGCATCGTGGTCATGCTCGAGGCGCTGCGCCGGGGCATGCCGTTCGGCCGCCCGGTCAGCGTGCTGGTGACGGCGGACGAGGAGATTGGCAGCCCGAGCGGGCGGCCGCACGTCGAGGAGCTGGCGCGCCGCGCCGAGGCCGCGCTCGTGCTCGAGCCGCCGGTGCAGGACGGCACGATCACCACGGAGCGGTCGGGTCTGGCCCGCTATCAGCTGCGGATCGAGGGCGAGGCTGCCCACGCGGGTCACGGAGGGCAGGGCGTCTCCGCCGTCGAGGAGCTGGCGCACCAGACCCTGCGGCTGCTCGCGCTGCGCGACCGCGAGCGAGGCGTCCGTGTCAACGTCGGCCAGGTGGCCGGTGGCACGGGAGACAACGTCGTCGCCGCCGCGGCGTGGGCGCGGATCGACGCGCGGGCGTGGACGGGCGACGAGCAGCGGACGCTCGAGGAGGCGATCTACGGGCTGCGGCCGGTGCTCGACGGCGCGAGGCTGACCGTGACCGGCGGCATCACGCGTCCTCCGATGATCCGCGACGATGCGGCGAAGGCGCTGGCCGCACGGGCGATCGAGATCGCCCGCGGACTCGGTCAGCAGGTCGGCGAGAACGCCTCCGGCGGCGGCTCCGACGGCAACTTCGCCGCGGCCGTGGGAACGCCGGTGCTGGACGGTCTCGGCCCGCTGGGCGCCGGTGCCCACGCCGACGACGAGCGCGTCTCGCTCAGGTCGATCGACGAGCGCGCCGACCTGGTCGCGGCGCTGCTGCGCGAGCTCTGATGTAACAACGGGGTCAGACCCCTTTGTTACATCACAGTCGATCGTGCATCGGTTCGTTTCCGCTGACCCGTGCCGACGTGCGCACGGCGCTGTGGGAGCCCGGAACGATCCACGTCGTGGCGGCCTGCGATCGCGGGCGGTTCGTCGCGCGAAGCGTCGGCGTGTAAGAACGGGGTCTGACCCCGTCTTTTCACGCGCGCAACAAAGGGGTCTGACCCCGTTGTTGCGTCAGACGTTCTTGACCGATGTGACGAGGTTGGCGAGCGACTCCTTGGCGTCGCCGAACAGCATCGTCGTCTTCGGGTCGGTGAAGAGCTCGTTGTCGATGCCGGCAAAGCCGGTGTTCATCGAGCGCTTGAGCACGACCACCGCCTGCGACTGGTCGACGTTCAGCACCGGCATGCCGTAGATCGGGCTGCCCGGCGTGTTCTTCGCCGCGGGGTTGACCACGTCGTTGGCGCCGACCACCAGCGACACGTCGGTGCGCGGGAACTCGGCGTTGATCTCGTCCATCTCGTAGAGCTGGGTGTACGGCACGTCCGCCTCAGCCAGCAGCACGTTCATGTGGCCGGGCATGCGTCCCGCGACGGGGTGGATGGCGTAGCGCACGTCCACCCCCTTGCGCTCGAGCTGGTCGGCCAGCTCGCGGACGACGTGCTGCGCCTGGGCGACGGCGAGCCCGTAGCCGGGGACGATCACGACGCGGCGGGCGTAGCCGAGCATCACGGCGACATCGTCGGCCGAGGCCGAGCGCACCGTGCCCTGGGCGCCCGCGGGGCCGACCACAGCCGTTCCGCTGCCGGTGCCGAACGCGCCGAACACGACGTTGGCCAGCGAGCGGTTCATCGCCCGGCTCATCATCTGGGTCAGCAGCGCGCCCGACGCGCCGACCAGCGTGCCGGCGATGATCAGCAGGTTGTTGTGCAGTGTGAAGCCGGTCGCCGCGGCGGCGAGGCCGGTGAAGGAGTTGAGCAGCGAGATCACGACGGGCATGTCCGCGCCGCCGATCGGCAGGACGAACAGGACGCCGAAGACGAGCGCTCCAGCCAGCAGCAGCGCCAGGAGCCACTGCTGCTGCGGGCCGACCAGGATCGACGCGCCCAGCCCGACTAACGCGAGCAGCAGGACGCCGTTGACCACCTTCTGCCCCGGGTAGACGATCGGCTGGCCGCTGACGAGGT
>DATLLN010000225.1:0-3992 GCA_035537835.1 Gaiellales bacterium | reverse complement strand
GGGGCCCGAGGGCATGGAGCTGCATCCGGACAACGTCCAGGACTCGCACCTGATCGTCCACGCCGCTTCCGCCGACGCGATCGCGCTGGTGCCCACCGGCGAGGGCGACGCCGAGGCCGGCACCTTGCTCGAGTACCTGCCACTGTAGGACGGCGTTGCCATGGCCGATATCACGGTCATGACCGAGGAACAGGCAGCCGAGCTCAGTCCGACGACACCCGCTGTGCTGTTCATGGGCTGCCTGATCGCCGTCGAGACGCTGATCCTGGCCGTCTCGCTCTCCTTCGTCGGCCTGCCCGTGCTCCTGGTGGGCGCGGTTGCCGAGTTCTTCCTGTGGGGCGCGAGCGCCACCCGCTCGAGGACGACCGTGATCGCGGTCGGCGTCCTCGCGGCCGTGTTCATCCCGCTGATCGCGCTGGCGCTCGTCATCCACAGCCTCTCTGACACCGGCGTGTAGCCGCCGGGGTGGGGTGTGCCAATTGGCCGAGCGAGCGCCGGTCATTTGGCAGAACTCGCCGGCGATTCGTCTGAGGGCGTCCAGGATTCGCCCTGTTTGGGAGGGCGATCCTGGACACGGTGGCTGGGTTGGCACGGTGTCGTGACAGACAGAGCGGCGGGGTCCTCGGATGATCGATGAGTGGCGGCGACGCTGTACAAGGCCCGAGGGATGCCGACCAAGGGCGAGGTGTGCGCGATCTGCGTCGAGCGCACCCGCGGGAAGACGGCCAAGGTCGACCTCGGCCGCGGCGTCCAGGTCTGGCTCTGCCAGGACCACGCCAGCGATGAGTTCCGCCGCCGGCGCAGCGGCCGCGACTTCGTCCTCACGCTGCATCGCCTCTGGTCGGCCCACGGCTGCCTGACCAAGCCACGCAGCAGAGCACTCGACGACCACCTCGCAGCGATGCGCTCGGAGCCGCCCGCTCCCCGCCACCGGCCCGGCTCCTACGCCTGGGCGAACCTCCGCGCCGAGGTCGAGCAGCGGTTCTTCGACGGCGAGGATCCCGTCCGCGTGATCGCCGAGCTCCGCGACCGCCACGCGCCCGACTACGCGCAGGTACCGACCGCGCGCACGATGCGCCGCTGGTTCCACGAGCGCCGCTGGCTCCGCCAGAAGCCGGTGCTCGAGATCAGTTCGCCTGGAATGCCAATTGACCGACGCATCGCCGGTCAATTGGCAGACCCACCACCAACCACCCAGGCGCCACCCGTGCGCCAAGCGAAGGCTTCCGAACCACGCCCAACGCAGCGAGCAGCACCCAACCCGGCGCCGACCGCTCCCTCAGCCAGCCAAACCGGGCACGCCCAGGGCCGCGACCGGTCACCACGGCCTCCGCCGGAGCGGTCCGGCTAGGCCGCGTAGCCGATCGGTCGGGGCAGAGCGTCGGTACCGGGAGCGGCTCGAGCGGCTCGTCGAACATGAGCACGCCAGGGGCCTCCGACTCCTGCCACGTGGTGACCCACGTGTACACCGCGGCCCCGATTGCTCCGAGTACGCCAACGGCGCCGAGGATCGGCGTCAGCGCGCTCAGCGCGGCGGAGATGCCGAGGCAGATCAGGAATGCCGCACCGGCGCAGACGCCGGTCACCATGAAGTTGCCGACGAACCACCGGGCGCGCTCTGCGTCGGTGCCGTCACCGCGCCCGACATGGCTCTGCCTGCCGACGATCACGCCGGCGACCAGACCACCGATCGGCGTAAAGAACACCGAGAACAGCAAGAACGTTCCAAACCCGACAGCGATGCTTCGCAGCAGCTGCATGACCTCTCCCTGGTCGACAACGAATCTCGCCACGTGTATCGGCGCATGGCGCGGTTCGGTTGAGCGCTTAGAGCTTCACGGAGCGTCCGCCGTGGACGGTCACGGAGACCGCCTTGGCGAACACGACCCAGCGATGCGAGGCGCTGTACAGCGGGTGGCAGGCGGAGAGGACGAGCCGCTCGTAGCCCTGCGGGTCGATGATGCTCCAGTCGGTGTTCGACACCACCTTGTGCATCTGCACCTGGTAGCGGAACGTGGCGTAGGGCATCTGCAAAATGATGTAGTCGCCGTCGCGGATCTCGTCGATGTGGCGGAACCACGCGCCGAAGGTGGTGCGGTGACCGGCGATGGCGACGGTGCTGCCCTGCCCCGGGAAGGTCGTGTTGTCGTAGTGCCCCGGACCCTTGTCGAGGTCGCCGTAGCGGTCGGTGCCCTGCACGACGACCACGTTGGAGAGCCCGATCCGCCCGATCGTCAGCTTGCCGAAGGCATGGCCGTTCGGATCATGGGCCTTGAAGGCCGCAGCCTCGTGGCGCACGTCCGCGAGGATGTCCGTGCCGTCGTCCTGCGGCGTCGGCGTGACGGCGAAGCCGTCGTAGCCGTTGAACTGGCTCTCCAGCTGCCGCTGCTGGTAGTGCGCCCACACCCAGGTGACCGGATCGCCCCATGCCAGGATCACCCCCGCGTAGAGGATGACGACAATGCCGAGGGCGATCAGTCCGTTCGCGAATCGCCGGAGCCAGCGGCGACGGGAGCCCTCGTGCGCGACCTGCGTGGAGACGGTGCCGGTGGCCACATCTCAAGGGTACAGCCGTTTTGGCGGCCGCGCGCCCCCGTAGCGGCCGAGCACGATAGCCAGCATCTGGGTCGCCGCGGCGCCGGCCAGCGCCAGGGGGATCGACACCGCCGGAGACAGGTAGCCGCTCGCCGCCATCGCTACCACGGCGCGCGGCGCGCTCGATCCGAGACCCTGTCCGCCCCACAGCTCCCAGATGATCACCAGCGGGCCGATCAGCCCGATCGCCAGCAGCGCCAGCATCGCCCAGCGTCCGGCCGTGGCGAAGCGGGGAAGCCACAGGCAGGCATGGGCCAGCGGCAGCACGATGATCAGCGCGAACGGGTTGACCGCGCACAGCACCAGCCCGGCGAAGCTCAGCCCCAGCCACGCCGCCACCAGACCGCCCGTCCGGTCGCTGCCGCCGACCGGCGGGCGGACGCGGATCTGGGGCCGCACGGCCAGCGACCACCACCCGACGCCGATCAGCGTGGTCAGCAGGATGCCGGTCGCCGTCAGCCCGGTGTCGCCCGGCTCCGGCGGGGCGTTGACGCTGGACACCAGGTCGCCGGGCAGCAGCGAGAGTGCCCACAGCGCGATCAGTACCGACAGCCAGGTCGAGCTCCGCCACGCGTAGGCGATCACCCCGGGCGCGATCGGCACCCTGCGCCGCCGGCAGCGCGCTGCCGCGTCGAGCACGCAGGCGATGAACGGCGCCAGCAGCACCACCAGCGCCAGCTGCACCAGCCGCCCGCGGGCCGTCGAGCTGCCGAGGAAGATCCCCGGCGCTCCGGTGCCCTCGATCTCCGTTGCCGTGTCCAGCTGGCCGAGCAGGTTGATCACCGTGGTGCCGACCGCGCCCAGCTGGGAGGGGCTGAGATCCTCGAACGTGCCCTTGGGGTCGGGGTTGCCGCCGGCCGACAGCGTCACCGTGGGCATCCGCCGCGCGATCAGCGGCCCCTGCTCGGTGCGGGTGTAGGGAATCGCGTAGCCGGTCACCTGGTCGATCGTGCCCGGCGTCAGCGCGGCCCGCCCCATGTAGCGGAGCACCGCCCGCCGGGTCGCCGCGTAGACCGTCGCCGAGGTGCCGCGGGGCGTGTCGGGCCGCACTGCGATCCGCAGCGCGGTGCCGTCCGGCGCGGCCACCGAGTCGAGCACGACCGCCGCCACCACCTGGTCGGACTGCGGCCACGTCTCGTCGAAGTGGATCGCCCCCTGACCTCCCGTGGTGCCGGCGTCGGTGGACACGAACACCAGGCCGCGCTCGCGGGTCGACCCGGCCAGCTCGTGCGCCAGCTCGAGCATCACGCCGGTGCTGGAGTCGTTGTCGTCGGCGCCGGAGCCGATGCCGTCACGGTGGGCGATCACGGCCACCACCTGGGGGCTGGTGCCGCGCTGGAAGCCGATCACGTTGCGCAGCACCACCAGGTCGCGGCCCGGCAGGTGCGCCCCGTACG
>DATLLN010000224.1:0-3531 GCA_035537835.1 Gaiellales bacterium | reverse complement strand
TCGCTGGGCTACCCGGTCTTCGTGAAGCCGGCCCGCGGCGGCTCGAGCATCGGCATCAGCAAGGTGCACGGCCCCGAGGAGCTGGACGCCGCGCTCGAGCTGGCGTTCCGGCACGACTGGAAGGTGCTGGTCGAGGAGTTCCTGGACGGCCGCGAGGTCGAGGTGGGCGTGCTGGGCAACGCCGACCCGCTGGTCTCGGTGCCAGGCGAGATCCTGATCGCCAACGAGTCGGAGTGGTACGACTTCTCGGCCAAGTACGACGAGGGCGGCATGCGCCTGGCCGCCCCCGCCGACCTGCCGGACGCCGTCTCGGCGGACCTCCGGGACACGGCCGGGCGGGCATTCGAGCTGTGCGAGTGCGCCGGCATGGCACGGATCGACTTCTTCGTGGTCGGCGGTGACCGGGTGGTGCTGAACGAGATCAACACGATCCCCGGGTTCACGTCGACATCGGTCTACGCACGGCTGTTCGAGGCGTCGGGGATCGCGTATCGCGAGCTGCTCGACCGGCTGATCGCGCTCGCCCTCGAACGCCACGCCGACGAGGGGCGCTACGAGCGGTAGAGCTCGGCGAAGCGCTCGAGCCCGACGTTGCCGCCCGAGAGGATGACGCCGCAGCGCTCGCCCGGGTCGACCCGGCCGGCCAGCAGCGCGGCCAGCCCGCAGGCGCCACTCGGCTCGAGCACGATCTTCAAGCGGTCGAAGGCGAACCGCATCGCGTCCAGCAGCTCACCGTCCGAGACCAGCACGACCTCGGACACCAGCCGCTGGACGATGGGGAAGGTCAGCTCGCCGGGCGCCGTGATCTGCTGGCCGTCGGCGATCGTCCGCGGCACGGGGATCTCGACCCGGTGGCCCGCCGCGAGCGACCGGCGGGTGTCGTCGCCGGCCTCGGGCTCGACGCCGATCACCCGGATTCCCGGATCGAGGGCCGCGGCGACGGTGGCGCAGCCTGCGACCAGGCCGCCTCCGCCGACGGGCGCGAGCAGGGCATCGAGCCGCCCCGCCTCGTCCAGCAGCTCGAGCGCGGCGGTGCCCTGGCCGGCCATCACCAGCGGGTGGTCGAACGGCGGCACGAGCACGGCGCCCCTCTCGGCCGCCAGGTCGCGGGCGATCGCGGCACGATCGTCCGCGTAACGGTCGTAGAGCAGCACCTCGGCGCCGTAGCCGCGGGTGGCGGCGAGCTTCAGGGCCGGAGTGTCCTCGGGCATGACGATCGCCGCGCGGACGCCGAGCAGCTGCGAGGCCAGCGCCACGGCCTGCGCGTGGTTGCCCGAGGAGAACGCGACCACACCCGCAGCCCGCTCCGCGGCGTCGAGGGTCGAGATCAGCGAGTAGGCGCCGCGGAACTTGAAGGCGCCGCCGCGCTGAAAGCACTCCGCCTTAAGGTGCACCTCCGCACCCACCAGCCCGTCGAGGGTGCGCGAGCGCAGCACCGGCGTCCGGTGCGCCACGCCGTCGAGCCGCGCGGCCGCGTCACGGACGTCGTCCAGGCTGAGCATCGCCGGGATGCTACCGGCGGGAGTCGACTCCTAGAAGTCGAACGGGAGGATGTCGTCGTTCTCGAGCGCCGTTCGGAACCGCTCCACGGCCTCGGTCATGTTCTCCCGGGTGATCCGGTCGAGCTCCTCGATCAGCCGGTCGGTGGCGTCGTTGAGGACGTCGTCGTAGCGCTCGACCTCGGTCTGGTCGAACCGCTCGACCTCCGACCACTCGCAGTCCGGGCAGCGCAGGGAGATCTCCCACCGCATGTCCTCGACCTCGTGCCAGTCGATCGGATGCACGCGCTCGCCGCCGCATGAGCTGCACAGCTCGAGCCGCCGGACGTCCGGCTCGAGAGCAGCCTCCGGCTCGACCTCGCGGGCCTCGGTGATGATCGGCTCACCGCCGTCCGCCTGGTAGTAGACGATCTCGACGGTTTTGCCGCTCGGAAGCACGATGCGCTTGACGTGGTACTCGCCCATGATCGGAATGCCGGGGGGTCACCCGGCATTCCGATCATCGGAGTCGAGCCTGGGTATCTTGAGAGCGGGTGACCCAAATCACCCGATCAAGTGAGACTCGGTGCAAGCGATCTAGCGCAGCCCGCCGAAATCCGCGGTGATGTAGTACGCCCAGCGGCTGTTGTAGTAGCCGCGCGTCAGGCCGAGACCGATGCTCCGGTACGGCCACGTCAGCATGTTGGCCCGGTGGGCGGAGCTGTAGTACCACGCGTGGAACGTGCCGGACGGGGTGAACTGCCCGACAGCAAGGTTCTCACCGACGTAGCGCCCGCGATATCCGTAGTAGCGGATCCTGCGGGCCCAGTCCACGCCGTTCGACGACGTGTGGCTGAACAGGCGGTAACGCGCCATGTTGTTGCTGTGCGCCTGTGCTGCGGTCCCCAGCCTGGTGTTGAAGTGCAGGGACGCACGGTGGTTGTGCACCCGGTACGTGTTGATCTGCACCAAAAGCGCCTGCTTCCACGTCAACTTCGCGGAAGCGATGGCCGGTATTGCCAGCATGACCCCCAGCACGACCAGAACAACTGTCAGCTTCGTCTTCAGTGGACTCCCCTCCTCTGTGACTCAGCGGGCGATCCTAGAACATGGAACGCCCGGCAAGCGCGCATTCACAAACCCTTTACGCGCGCACTCTGAAATCAGGAAGGTGATATCGGCAGTTGCCGGGAGAATCTGTAGTGCCGGCGATCGGCTCAGCGAGCGGCGCCGGCGACCGGCGCCGGGGAGGCCGCCGCGCCGAGCGTGGCCGTCAGCGTCTCTTCGAAGACATCGAGCGTCTCGTCGATCTGCTCGTCGGTCGCGACCAGTGCAACGAGGACGCGCAGGCACTGCCCATGGATCCCCGCCTTGAGGATCATCAGACCGCGCTGCATCGCGCCCTCGGCGACCGCCGTCGCCAGCTCCGGCGCCGGCTCCTTGGTCGTCGGATCCTTGACGAACTCGAGCGCCAGCATCGGGCCTAGGCCGCGGACGTCGCCCAGCTGCGGGTACGTCGCCTGCATCGCCTCGAACCGCGAGCGCATCCGCTCGCCGATCGCGCGGCCGCGTGCCAGCAGGTCGCGCTGCTCGATCTGATCCAGCACGGCGATGCCGGCCACGCAGCCGAGCGGGGATCCGACGTAGGTGCCGCCGATCGTGCTGTCGCCTGCCCGGTCGACGATCTCGGCCCGGCCGAGCACGCCGGAGATGGGCACCCCGGCGGCGATCGACTTGGCGACGGTGATGATGTCCGGCTCGACCCCGAAGTGCTCGATCGCGAACATCCGGCCGGTGCGGCCGTAGCCCGACTGCACCTCGTCGGCGATCAGCACGATGCCGTGCTCGTCGGCGATCTGCCGCAGGCCCTGCACCCACTCCTTCGGCGGCACGATGAAGCCGCCCTCCCCCTGCACGGGCTCGAAGATGATGGCCGCGACGTTCTCGGGCGCGACGTGGGTGGTGAACATCTCGCGCAGCTCGGCGAGCGCCGGCCCGGTGGCGTCGATCGCTTCGCCGCGGGAGGGGTACGGGTAGGGCGCGCGGTAGTTCT
>DATLLN010000223.1:0-3459 GCA_035537835.1 Gaiellales bacterium | reverse complement strand
GTTGATGAGGATTCCGCCGAGCACCGCACCCGCGATATTGCCGCCGGAGGCGCCGCCGCGGGGCGGACGCTGCTGACGCTCCCAGCGCTGCACGTCGTTCTGCGCTGCGCGCAGCGCGTTCGCCGCGAGGGTCGCGGCCGCCTGAGCGTGCTGCAGCGCCTGCCCCGGTTCCTGCGCGGCGAGCCGCTGCGCGGCGTCCAGGTGGCGCTGCGCCTCGGACAGCCGGGTGCGGGCCTCGGCGCCGATCACACCGCGCCGCGTCCCGATGAAGTCCGCCGCGGCGGTGACCTGCGATCGAGCCGCCCCCAGATCCTGTTCGAGGCGCCGGCGGGTGCGCTGCGCCTCCTCCTGCGCCTGACGGGTCCGATCGCGCAGCGCGTCGAGTCGTGCGTCCGCTTCCACGACCCGGGTGAAACTGCCCAGCGGGTCGGTGTTCATGTCCGCCCGGGCGTGGTCGAGTGCCGCCTGCGCGGCCTTGCGGGCCTCGGCGAGTTCCGCACCACCCGCGGCGGCGAGTTGTTCGGCGTCGGCGATGCCCTGTGCGGCGTCGGCCATCGCGGCCGGCAACGTCGCGATCGCCCGCCGGATGTCGTCGGCGGCGTGGTCGACTGCGTCGAGCATCGTGGCAGCGTGCCCGAGAGCACCCTCCGCTTCGCGGATGGCTCGCACGGCGTCGCCCTGCTCGCCGACGGGACGTGCCACCGCGGTGCGGCCCTGATCGACGGACTTCTCGGCGAACTCGATCTCGTCCTGCGCCAGCGTCACGTTGTCCGTGATCGGGGCGAGCGCGCCGGCCGGGAACTCCGTTCGCAGTTCGGTCAGCGTCGCCTCGGCCTGGGGCAACCGCGCGCGCAACGCGATCGCGCGCTGTGTGAGCGCGTCGAGGCGGGCGGGTGCGTCGAGCAGGAGGTCGCGCATCCGGTCGAACGCCTCGACCTGCGCGTCGAGTTCCCGGTCGGCCTGGCCGCACGACGAGATCAACTGCACGAGCATGTCGCGCTGCTGCTGGGGCGTCTCGGGGATGGCGTCGTCGAGCCGCTGCCGGATCTCGAACGCGGACGCCAGAGCCGACTGCGCCTGTCGATAGGCGCGGTCGAACGGCTGGACCGCGGCATCGCCGAATTCTCCGCGCGCCAGCTCGAGCGCCTCGGCGCTCGAGCGAACGGCGTTGTCCGTCTCGACCAGGATCTTCTGGGCGTACAGCTCGAGGCCCTCGAGCGGCAGCTCGCGCAGCGCGTCGGTGTCGGTCGGGTCGGTGGCCGCCGCCGCCTGGGCGCCCGCCTCGGCCCGCTTGCGCTTCGTGCGCCGGGAGTACAGGTACACCCCACCGGCCCCGGCCGCGATCACTCCGCCCCCGACGAGCAGCGTGGTGCCGGAGCCGGAACCCGACGCCGACAACGCCGCGTCGAGACCCTCGGCCGCCGCCACCGCGGCCCCGGCCCAGTCCTGGCTGCGCAACTGCGGCACGATCCGGTCCGCGCTGATGGCGTCCCGTTCGGACGCGGTGACCCCGGACAGGGCGTTCGGCGTCCACAGCGCGTACTCGCGGTCCTGCGTGGCCACGGCGAGCAGGGCCGTGTCCGTCCCGAAGTTGCTGGCCTGCGCAGTCCGCTCGGTCCAGTCGTCGGACGACAGTCCGGAGAACGTCGGCACGTACGCCACCCACAACTGCACCCCGTGCTCGGCGTAGAGCGCGTCTGCTGCCTGCTGGATCTGCGCCGTCGCCGCCGGATCCAGTACTCCGGCGGTGTCGGTGATCGGCTGGGGAAGCCGGAAGGGCGGCTCGGCCGTCGCCGAACCGGGCAGCACCAGCCAGGCCAGGGCCGCGAGCAGGATCGGCACCGACATCGACAGCGAGCGGCGGAGCGGGCGGGCCGGAAGCGGCCGGACGGCGACCGAATACGGTGACATGCGTCGAATCTATCGGCTCGCATGCGCTGTCGCCCGTGGCGCGTCGCCGGGTGGGCGCGCTCGGAACACTGGCAGAATCGGGGAGTGAGTACCGCAGCCCGCCCACGCCCGGCCCCGTCCCTGCCCGAACCCCCGCGCGGGTTCGGTGCGGGCGTCGCGCGCTGGACGCGCCGGCTGGTGCTCGGGGTGCTGCTCGCGGCGATCGCCGTCCTCGCCGGAACCGCGGTCCGCGTGTGGCAGGTGGCGCGCATCGACGACTGGAGCCGGGCCGACGCCATCGTGGTCCTCGGCGCCGCCCAGTACTCCGGCACCCCGTCGTCGGTGTTCCAGGCCCGGCTCGACCAGGCCCTCACCCTGTACGAGAACGGGGTGGCCGAGCGGATCGTCACCGTCGGCGGCAAGCAGGAGGGCGACCTGTTCACCGAGGCGGCGTCCGGCAAGAACTACCTGATCGCGCAGGGAGTGCCGGAGTCGGCGATCACCGCCGTCGAAGAGGGGTCGGACACGTTGCTCAGCGTCGAGGCGGTCAGCCGGGAGATGGCCGGGCAGGGACTGCACTCCGCGGTGCTGGTGAGCGATCCGTGGCATTCGCTGCGCACTCGCACCATGGCCCGCGACGCCGGTCTCGACGCGTGGACCGCGCCGACCCGCACCGGCCCCGCCGTGTACACCCGGGAGTCGCAGCTGCACGGGATCGCCCGCGAGACGGGCGCGCTGATCTGGTACCAGCTCACCCACGACTCGGCGGACTTCCCCTACACGGCCGCGCAGTGAAGGAGGACGTGATGCCGGGCTACAGCGAACACGAACTCGAGCGGCGCGTCGCCGAGGTCCCGAAGGTGTCGGCGCTCGCCGGTGCCGAGCCGGCGACCGCGAGCCGTACGCCGTTCGCGCGGGACCGTGCCCGCGTCCAGCACAGCGCCGCGCTGCGACGGCTCGCCGACAAGACCCAGGTGGTCGGCCCCCGCGACGGTGACACTCCGCGCACCCGGCTCACCCACTCGATCGAGGTCGCCCAGATCGGCCGCAGCATCGCCGAGGGCCTCGGCTGCGACCCCGACCTGGTGGACCTCGCCGGCCTCGCGCACGACATCGGACACCCGCCGTACGGCCACAACGGGGAACGCGCCCTCGACGAGGTGGCCGCGAGCTGCGGCGGGTTCGAGGGCAACGCGCAGAATCTGCGGATCCTCACGTGCCTCGAGCCGAAGATCCTCCACCCCGACGGCACGAGCGCCGGTCTGAACCTCACGCGCGCGACACTCGACGCGACGCTGAAGTACCCGTGGACCCGCCCGGCGCCCGGCGCGAAGTTCGGTGCCTACGACGACGACGCCGAGGTCCTCGCCTGGGTGCGCGACGGCGCGCCCGACCGGCGCAAGTGCCTCGAGGCCCAGATCATGGACTGGTCCGACGATGTCGCCTACTCCGTCCACGACATCGAGGACGCCATCGCCTCGCGCACCATCGACCCTCGGATGCTGCACTCGCGCAGCGACGTCGCCGTGGTCTTCGGCCGGGCCCGGTCCGCTTACGCCCCGGACCTGG
>DATLLN010000222.1:0-8432 GCA_035537835.1 Gaiellales bacterium | reverse complement strand
GCGAAGGGTGACGCCTTGACCGTGCCGGTGTTCGTGGTCTGCTACGTCGTCGGCGCAGCGGCGCTCGCCATCTGGATCGACCTGCGGTTTCCCGGGCTGCGTCCGTCGGGCTGGCTCCGGCTGGGCCTGGCGATCGGCGCCGCAATGGCCGCCGACGAGCTGTGCGGGCGGTTCCTGCATACCGATCCGCGGATCATCGGGATCATGTGCATCGGCTTCCCGACGGTGGCCGCGACGATGCTCGTCTGCCTGTGGGCGCTGCGCGCGATCCGCGCAGCGATGCCGGCCTAGCCGGCGTCGAGCTGGGAGGCGGCGTCCTGGGCGGCGAACCACTGGTGTCGCTCGAACGCCTCGGTGGCGATCTCACGCACCCGCTGCTCGGTGTCGACGGACGGCAGCACATCGGCCGGCGGCAGCTCCTCGGCGGCCAGGACGGCGTCGAGCAGCTGAGCAGAGCTCATCAGGAACAGCGTGTGGTGCGGCAGGCCGCGATCGTGGGCCATCGTGTACAGCGCGCGGCGGTCGACCGTCTCCAGGATCTCGACCCGCAGGGCGGCGAGTTGATGCAGACGTAGCTCGGAGTCGCGCACGGGCGCCGCGGGCGGTGCGGCCGGCTCCGGTTCGCGAACCGCCAGCGGCACGATCTCGGCGACCGGCTCCGACGGGGCAGGTGGGTCTGGACGCTCGGACGGGGGCGCGAACGCCTCGACGCGCGGTTCCTCCCAACGACGCCCCGCGAGCAGCCACAGGACGTAGCCGAGGACGGCACCGCAGACGAAGCCCATCATCAGCCGCCGCACATTTCCTCCTCCAGAGCCTCGAGCCAGTCGGCAGACATCACGTGCTGCTCCAGACCATACGAGCGGCCGCGGGGGTTGGCAACCGGCCGCGCCGTGTTCAGTGGCGAAGCAGCCCTAGCGGTCGATCGGCGTCGACGCGTCGACGGCCTCGAGCGACATGGCGGGCCGGCGCATCGAGAACATCGCCCGCTCCTCGCCTTCGACGCCCAGCGCGATATCCGCGACCAGCTCCCCCAGCGCCGGGCCGAACTTGAACGCGTGGCCGGAGCAGCCGCAGGCGACGACCAGCGGGCCGTCCACGTCGATCACGAAGCCGGTGTCGGGCGTCATCGTCCACGGATGCCGCTGGCTCTCGATCACCGGCATCGCCGTCCCCGCGAAGCGCCGCGCCGCCCAGCCCAGCAGCTCCTCCTGCTCGCCGAGGTCGGGCGGCCACTCGGGCGCCGTGTCGCTCCACGGCTCGGGGCCGGCCGCATCGAACGCGATCTTGTAGCCCATGCCCGGCACGGGGTGGCCGTAGACGCCTCGGCCTCTGTCCTCGATCGACCAGTCGGCGATGCCCGGTCGGCTGACCAGGTGTGGGACGTCGACGTAGGTGACCTGCGCAACCCCTGGCGACAGCGGCAGGTCGACGCCGAGCGGCGACAGGAGCTCCCCGGCCACGGGCCGGCCGCGACGACGACACCGTCGGCCTCGACGCTGCGGGCATCCGTGTGCAAGGTGGCGCGGTCGCCGGCCAGGTCGATCCGGTTCACCCGCTCAGGCGCGGCCAGCTCCACATCAAGGTCGGACGTCACGTCGGCAAGCGCCGCCATCCCCTCCGCCGCCAGCACGGTGCCGCCGCTGTCGTGATACAACGCCCGCTCTTCCGGGCCGAGCCGGAGCTCAGGGAACACGGCGGCCAGTCCGTCGGCGACCAGCCGGCGGACTGCGATGCCCTCCGCCGCCATCCCCGCCTCGAGCTCGTCGAGCATCCCCGCCGGCGCGAGGTCGACCTGGCCGGTGAGATGCAGGATGGACCGGCCGGTGTCGACCTCCAGCGCGCGCCACGACGCCAGCGCCTCCAGCGCGAGCCGGACGTACAACGGATTCGCGTAGGCGGCGCGGATCGAGCGGGACGCGCCGGTCGACGAGGTCAGCGGGTGAGCGGAGCCGAGCGCGTCGAGGGCGACCACCGAGCGGCCGCGCCGGGCCAGCGCCACGGCGGTCGACAGGCCGATCAGGCCCTGGCCGATGACCGCGACGTCGCGGCGAGCTGCTGTCATCCGTCGCCCACCGTCCGCTCGCCTTCGGTGGGCCGCAGCCAGAGCGTGGTCTGACTCGGCTGCACCGTGCGGCGGACGACCGCCACGAGCTCGGCCGACAGGGCGTCGAGGTCGATCTGCTCGCGCAGCCTTCCGCTGAAGGCCTCGACCGCCTGGTTCGCGTCGTACCTCGCCCGGGCGAAGCGGTGGTCGACCGCGCGCTGGATCCGCCGGCGCAGCGGCTGGAACGCAAGCGCGACGACCAGCGTCGACAGCGTCACGGCGAGCACGCTGGACGATCCGGTGAGCTGGCGGAGCAGGGCGCCGGCGAGCGCGACGCCGCCCAGATAGACGGCCGCGAGCGCGGCGACCAGGCATGCGTAGGTCAGCGTGCGGCGGATGATCACGTCGATCTCGTACAGCCGATAGCGGAGCATGGCGACTCCGACCGCCATCGGCAGCAACGCGTACACGAAGACGTAGAGGAACTGCACCCACTCGACGACGCTAGCCAGCAGCGAAACGAGGATGAAGCCGGCGAACCCGGCGCACACGGCAAACACGCACCAGCGCAGCTGGAGCCGCTGGGTCGAGCCGGCGCGGCGGTACCTGACGACGACCGAGGCGAGCGACACCGGCACCAGCGCGATCGAGCCGACCACGAAGATCACGCCCAGCAGGTCGATGTCGAGGGCTGCGGCGACGAACACGCCGAGCAGCGCAACGGCGTCGGCCCACGCGACGAGCTTCCAGCGCCGGCCGGGCAGCCGTCCGTCGGGGAACAGCAGCGGGACGAACAACGCGTACGCAAGTAGGGCGGTCAGCCACGTCCAGGTCGAGAACCAGCCGACGACGGTGTCACCGCGGAGCCCGGATTCGGCGTACATCCCGCTGACGGTGCCCGCCAGCACGCCGATCGGTACGGCGCAGAACAGCCAGCCGACGGCGTTGTGCGGCTCGCGCCGCGCGATCAGCACGCCGAGCACGGTGAAGCCCAGCATGAAGAGCCCCAGTTCCAGGGCGAAGGCCACGCCGGCGGCATCCGCGTCGCCCCACTTCAGGGCGAGCGCCGCCGCTGAGGCGAGCAGCACCAGCACCGCGACCCAGACCGCGGTCGTCAGCGTCCTCACGTGTGCGGCGAGGAAATCCACACAACGAGTATCCCCGACCGCGCGTTCCGGCAGCGTTACGACAAGGGCCGGCGCCCAGCACGGACGCCGGCCCTCCTCGCCTGCGGTTACTGGTTGGGGCAGGTCACGTTCGGATTCCACATCTCGAACATGCCGGCCGGGTTGTGCTTCCAGATCCAGGCATGCAGCGAGTAGAACGCGGGCAGGCCGAAGCGGTTGCCGGCCGGCGACAGCATGAACGTCTGGCCGAACAGGTGCGGCCGGCCGGTGTGCGTCTTGGCCCACGCGGCCTTGAAGACCACGTACTCGACCGCGACCAGCCGCAGCGGATGCCCGGGGATGGGCTGATAGACCATCGCCTCCGGGTGCAGTGCGTTCACGGTGTCATCGCCGACCAGATCGCCGTTGACGTAGTGGACGCCCATCGCGCCCATGCCGGGCTCGCTGATGCAGTGGATCCCGGCCGCGTCCTTCAGCAGGCCGAACCCGGCCGCCTTCGCGACGTTCACCTGGCGGTACGGCGCGGTTGCATGCCGCACCTGGTCGAGGGTCGCAGCACGGGCGCTCGCCGCCGTCGCAGCGGCGAGCACGACGATCGCCGCACCGGCGAGCGTCCGGATGATGTTCCTGGACATCGGGTTCCTCCTTGTCACGGGTTCAGGCGCTCGCCGGCACCGGGTCGGGCCGCACGACCACCGTGTCGGCCACCTGGACGATCTCGTCCACGGGTAGGTCGGCAGCCGCGGCGTGCCGGCGGATCGCCTCCGGGCCGCTCGCCTGGTAGATGCAGACGGTGCCCACCCCGCCGTTTACCGGCTCCGAGAGCACGTAGCTGCGGATCCAGCGGATGTCGTCGGGCATCCGCTCGCCCTCGGCGGTCGAGCGGGCGGCCGCGGCCTCGAGATCGGCCGCGCTGCGCCATCCGTCGCGGCGCAGGATCACATAGGTGTCCATCGATGCTCCTTCCGATTCGAACCAACGCGTTCGAGGGTAGGAGCGGGCACCGGGGATGCACATCGGCACTTCTGCCTATGTTGGCCGCCCCGGCTACGGACGCCGGCTCAGGACGTCACGGGCACGATGCCGAGCCGCGCCGCCTCGATGCTGGCCCGCGCGCGGGACGGCACCTCCAGCTTGCGCAGGATGTTCGACACGTGATGGTCGACCGTCCGGGTCGACACGTGAAGGCGCAACGCGATCTCCGCGTTGCTGAGCCCATCGGCGACCAGGGCGAGCACCTCTAGCTCGCGGCCGGTCAGGTTCGCCGGGTTCTCGCGCGTGCTCGGCCGCGGACCGCGGGCGATCCCCCGCACGCCGCGCTGGCGCAGACGCCGCGCGAAGACGGCCGCGGCGCCGCCGGCGCCCAGCTCGTGCAACCGCCGGTGCGCATCCTCCAGCCCGTCGCAGCCCATGCCCATGGCGACGGCCGCCTCGTACGGGCAGCCCAGCCCGTGCCAGGCGGCTGCGGCATCCTCGTGGCGGCCGTCAAGCTCGAGCGCCCACGGCTCGGCGACCGGGTTGGCGATCCGCTCGTCGATCCCCGCCCGACGCCGCCAGGTTGCGAGCTCGCCGAGCATCCATGGAACGTGCGCGTCCCGGGCGAGCGCGAGGGCGACGGACGTCAGCTCGTCGATGTGCTGCTCATCGCCGGCCAGCCAGGCCGCCTCGGCGCGAGCGATCGCCAGCGGCCCGACCCAGTCGAGCTCGTCCGGGGAGAACTCGATCTCCGCCGCCTGCTCGAGCGCCTGACGAACGCCGGGGTCGCCCCGGCGCGCCCTGACGGTGGCCAGCACGAGCAGGCCCTCGAACCGCGGCGCGGGCGAGTCGCGCAACTCCCCAGCGAGCCTGATCGCGATCTCCGACGCCTCGTCGAAACGACCCTGGTTCAGCTCCGAGCGCACCTTCATGCCAAGGATCGACAGCGTCCACAGGTCGAGGTCATGCTCGGCGCAATGCCCGAGGCCGGCCTCGATGTGCGCGTCCGCCAGCGCGTGCGCCCGGTGCAGCACCGCGCCGATCGCCAAGTCGTTGTGTGCCCGCGCGATCTCCTGCTCCAGCCCATGCTCCCGGGCCACCTCGAGCCCGCGCATGAGCACCTCGACCGCGTCCGGGCCGTCGCGCAGCAGCAGCGCGGTACCCGTCGAGATGAGAGCGTTGGCAAGCGTGACAGCGTCGTCGCCGGCGCACTCGACCGCGCGCTCGCCCCACTCGGTCGCAGCGTCAAAATCGTTGCGATACAGCGCGAGCAGCGAGAGCGAGTCGTACGCCGCGCCCAGCGCCGGCGACGGGTCGAGCGGCTCGAGCACACGCATCGCCTCCTCGGCGGCGGCGCGGGCCTCCGCCATCATGCCACGGCAGCTGTACGAGGTGACCAGGTGACAGAGGGCGTCCCCCTCGCCGGCGGCGTCGCCCGCCGCGCGGAGGTACTCGATCGCCCGCTGGCGGGCGGCGATCGACTCGACCTGGTCGTCGGTCGCATACAGCGCATCGGCCAGCCGCGTCTCGAGCTCCGCCCGCCCGGCGGCGGGCTGCGCCGCGGCGAACCTCAGGGCGCGTGCGTACTGCGCCGCAGCCTCACGGTGCGCACCGACGGCCGCAGCACGGCGCGCGGCGACCGGCGCCAGGTGCAGCACGGCAGCAGCGTCGTCCGCTCCCTCGGCGTGATGGGCCAGGCGGGCCGGGTCGATGCCTCTGGTCGGATCTCCCAGCGCGGACAGCAGCGCGCGGTGCAGGCCGCGCCGGTGGGACGGCCCGAGCTCCGCCTCGATCGCCATCCGGGCGAGCTCGTGCCGGAAGCGCGTTCGGCCGTCGTCGTCGACCAACATGCCGCCGGCCAGGCACTCGTCCAGTGCCCTCGCGGCCGCGCCGCAGACCGCCTCGAGTGCCCAGGGCTCGAGCGCCGGCGGTGCCACCGATACCGACTCCAGCACCGATCGGGCGTCCTCGCTCATCCGCGCGGCGCGGGTGTAGACCACCTCGCCCACCGTCGCCGGCACCCGGTCACCGCCCGCCTCCAGCACCTCGTGCACGTAGAACGGGTTGCCGCTGGTAAGCCGGTGGAGCTCGGCCGCGTCGAGCGCGTACCCGGCCGCCATGTCGGCGACGGCCTGGGGAGACAACGGCTCCAGCGCGACCCGTCCCAGGCCCGGCGCGGTGGCGAGATCACCGAGCAGCATGCGCACCGGGTGCACCGGCCCGACGGCGTCGTCGCGGTAGGTGAGGATGACCAGCGCGTCGACGCCCTCGATCCGCCGGCCGAGCACGCGCAGCACGTCGAGCGTCGCCTCGTCCGCCCAGTGCACGTCCTCGACCACCAGCACGGACGGCGGACCCGCGAGCTCCTCTGACAGCGCCTCGAACACCTCGTGCGGCGAGGGGTCCTGGGCGACCAGCTCGCGCAGCCGGTCGCCCGAGCCGCCGCCGATGTCGACGAAGGCGCCCAGCGGGCGTGGGGCGGCGAGCGCGTCGCACGCCCCCTCGAGCACGCGGGCCGAGCCGCGCACGGACGCGGTGAACGAGCGCACCAGCGCCGTCTTGCCGATGCCCGCCTCGCCGGAAACCAGCAGCATCCGACCGACGCCCGAACGCACCTCGGACAACGAGCTGTGCAGGACCGCCAGCGCGTCGTCGCGCTCCAGCAGGGGCGCGACGACGGCGCTGGTCAACCGGGTGGTGGTGCCCATCGGAGGATTGTCCGCCTGCGCACCCGGCTTCGCAAGCGACCCGCACACCAGGCGGCTGGTGGGCCGTCAGCGCAGCGAGACGGCGATCTCCTCCAGCAGGTCGAGCGCGTCCTGCATGCCCGCCTCCATGCCCGAGTTGATGTGGGCGTCGCGGCCCTCGGTCGTCGGGTGCTCGACCAGGACAGTCATCGTCGTCCGGCCGTCCTCCTCGGTCAGCATGAGCGTATTCAGCGACGCGTTGCCGTCGGGGTCGGGGATGCCCTCGTACGCCTCGGTCGAGACGATCCGCTCGTCCGGGACGATCTCCCGGAACTCCCCGTGGAAGCCGACCTCGAAGCCGGTGGGGGTGACCATCACGTACCGCCAGGTGCCGCCGACCCGCAGGTCGATCTCGCAGACCGTCATCTCGCCCCGGTCGGTGGTCCACCACCGCCGGACGAGCTCGGGCGTTGTCCAGGCCTTGAACACCAGGTGCTTCGGTGCGTCGAACTCCCGCGTGATCAGGATCTGCCGATCGGTGGGGAGGGTGACCTTTGCTGTGCCGCTACTCGTCATCGCCATCTCCGTCATCGTCCTTTCGCTTGAGGTCTTCCAGAACCGCATCGAGCTGCTCGAACCGCTCGTTCCACGACTGCTCGTACGCCTTGACCCAATCGTGGATGGGCTTCAGCGCCGCTCCGTTCAGCCGGTAGAGCCGGCGCCGGCCGTCCTCGCGCACCTCGACCGCCCCCACTTCGCGAAGCACCCGCAGGTGCTTCGAGACCTGCGGCTGGGCGAGGTCGAGCGCGTGCACGAGGTCGTTCACCGGGCGCTCGCCGCCGGCCAGCAGGTCCAGGATCTGCCGCCGCCGGGGCTCAGCCACCGCGTTGAACGCATCTGCCGTGGTCGCTGCTCGTGCCATGTGGACATCATATACCCATATCAGCATATGTCAAGCTCGGATACTGGACGCCGGGCGTAGCTGCGCGCCGCCCGGTGTTTGGGGCGCGGCCCGGACAGGCAATTACATGGTGTGGACGAGCACCTCATGGAGATTCCCGGGACGGAGGGCTGGCGCTACGGGTCCTTCCGGACGCACGACGTCGGCGACCGGCGCACCGTCACGCTCGTGCACGAGAGCGGATTCGAGACCACCGTCGAGCTCCCCGACTTCGTCAGCCAGGGCGAGGAGGTCGGAGACGTCGCGCGGATCGTGATCGCGGCCTGGGAGCGCCAGGAGGCGATGAAGGGCGTCGGCGGCTAGCCGGTGACCCGCGTCACGTCGCCGCCAGCGGGGCGGTGACCGCGCATGCGGCGGTCGAGCAGGCCGGCGGACCGGCCGTGGCCGGCACCGGGTGCTGGCGCGCCAGATCGCCGCCGGTGTTCTTCCACACGACGCCGCAGGTCGTCGACCTGGTGAAGGCCGACGGGTTCATGAGCCCACGGCCGGGCAACTCGTTCGAGTACCAGCCGATCGACTTCCACGACAACGTCTACGGCGACGTGTTCGAGCGGATCACGTTCCGGACGCCCTTCGCGAAGTGATCCAGGTGACGCCGCCCGAGACGACGGCGTGCAGTACGCGTTCATCTCGCT
>DATLLN010000221.1:0-3131 GCA_035537835.1 Gaiellales bacterium | reverse complement strand
GAGCGCACACCGCTCGCCCGACCTGGTTGCGACCTACTCGAAGGAAGCGCGCTCGCGCGGCCTGCGCGTGATCATCGCCGGCGCCGGTCTCTCGGCCGCCCTCCCGGGCACCGTCGCCGCGCACACCGACCTCCCGGTGATCGGCGTACCGATCAAGGCCAAGAACACCGTCGGCGACGGTCTGGACGCGCTGCTGTCGACGGTGCAGATGCCGCCCGGCGTGCCGGTCGCGTGCGTCGCGATCAACGGCGCCCGCAACGCCGCCGTGCTGGCCGCGCGGATATTGGGCTGCTGACCCGTTGATCCCCCGGTATACCCGTCCCGAGATGGCGCTCGTCTGGTCCGAGGAGCGCAAGCTCGAGGCATGGCTGCAGGTCGAGGTGGCGGCCGCCGAGGCGCTGGCGCAGGAGGGAGTGGTCCCCCGTGAGGATCTGGCGCAGATCAAGCAGGCGCCGCCCCCGGATCCGCAAGCCGTTCGCGAGCGGGAGCAGATCACTGATCACGACGTGGCGGCCTTCGTCGACGTCGTATCGGAGTCGGTCGGCGATGCCGGACGCTGGGTCCACTTCGGCCTCACGTCCTCCGACGTCCTCGACACCGCACTCGCGTTGCAGCTGCGGGAGGCGGGACAAGAGCTGCTGGCCGGCGCGGATGCGCTGACGGCCGTGCTGGTCCGGCGCGCTCGCGAGTTCGCCGACACGCTGTGCGTCGGCCGCACCCATGGAGTGCACGCCGAGCCGACCACGTTCGGCGTCAAGCTCGCCGGCTTCGCATGGGAGAGCAGCCGGGCGGCGGAGCGCCTCCGGCGCGCGTTCGTGGGTGCAGAGGTCGGAAAGCTCTCGGGCGCGGTCGGCACCTACTCGGCGCTCGGTCCAGAGGTGGAGCGGGCCACGCTCGCGCGGCTCGAGCTGCGGGCGGAGAACGGCTCGACGCAGGTCGTCCCGCGCGACCGCCACGCCGAGGTGCTGACCGCGATCGCGCTCGCAGGCGCGTCGCTGGAGCGGCTGGCGACGGAGATCCGCCATCTGCAGCGCACCGAGGTGCGGGAGGTGGAGGAGCCGTTCAAGGAAGGGCAGAAGGGCTCCAGCGCAATGCCGCACAAGCGCAACCCGATCACGAGCGAGCGGGTCGCCGGCCTCGCCCGGCTGCTGCGGGGCTACGCGCAGGCCGGACTGGAGAACGTCGCGCTGTGGCACGAGCGCGACATCTCGCACTCATCGGTCGAGCGGGTTGCGCTCCCCGACGCCACCACCCTGCTGCACTACATGCAGTACCTGATGACCGGCATCGTCGACGGCATGCGCGTGTATCCGGACCGCATGCGCGACAACATCGAGCTCACCCACGGAGCGTTGTTCAGCCAGTCGGTGCTGACGGCGCTGGTCGAGTCCGGGCTGGGGCGCGACGACGCGTACCGCGTCGTGCAGCGCAACGCACAGCGGGCCTGGGACGAGCAGCGCTCGTTCCGGGAACTGCTCGAGGCTGACCCCGAAGTCAGCGATCGCCTGGACGCGCAGCAGCTCGACGGGCTGTTCGACTACGGGCGGTTCGTCCGCCATGCGCCGGCGATCATCGACCGCCTGAACGCGCTCGACGGCTAGCGGTTCAGCGCCGTCAGGGGGTCGATCGCGGCACCCCGGAGCCGCAGCTCGAAGTGCAGGTGCGGGCCGGAGGAGATGCCCGTCGAGCCGACGCTGCCGACCGTGTTGCCGGCCACCACCGACGCTCCCTGCCTGACCGAGATTCGCGAGAGGTGCGCGTACATCGAACGGACGCCGCCCGGGTGCTCGATCACGACCAGGTTTCCGTACCCGCCGGAATCCCACCCCGCGAACGCCACGGTCCCGCGCCCCGCCGCGCCAACGGCCGTCCCGGCCGGCGCCGGGTAGTCGACGCCGGTGTGGAACCGGTTCCCGCGCGGCCCGAAGACGTCGCCGATCCGCCACCGCAGCGGGGCGATCAACCAGATCGGGGAGCGCGGGATCGCTCCCTGCAGGGCGCGCAGCGTGCCGGGGCCGGCGACTCCGTCAGCGGACAGCCCGGCCCAGGACTGGAAGCGGCGCACCGCGGCCTGGGTGTGGGAGCCGTAGCCACCGTCGATGCTGCCCGATGGAAAGCCGTGCCACGCGACGGCGAACTGCAGTGCGGCGACGTCCCAGCCCGATGCGCCCGGGCCGATGCTGCGGCTCCCCAGCGCCGGGCGCCCCCGGCGGCCGAGCGCCGAGCGGGTGGCGGATCCGGCCACGCCGTCCGCGGGCAGGCCGTTGCGCGCCTGGAAGCGGCTTACCGCCGCCCGCGTGCCGGGGCCGGCGACGCCGTCGATCGAGCCGCCGTACAGCCCGGCCCCGCGCAGGGCGACCTGCAGGGCCGCTACGTCAGGACGACCCGCGCCCGCCGCCGCGGCCGGCGCCATCAGCAGCGCCAGGAACGCGGCGGCAAGGCATGCGGGTACCCTCAACTCAGCCGCCGAAGCGGGGCCGGAGCGCCATTACGTTGGCGACGTACTGCTGCGTGTCGGGCAGCAGCCCCAGTCGCTTCACGGACGATGCTCCCTGGTAGTACGACGCAACCGCGCTGGCCTCGTCGCCGCCGAAGTCGCGCAGCAGCTGGCCGAGATACAGCACGCCCGCACGGACGTTGTCCGTCGCCGAGTTGGGGTCGAGCTGGTGCCCCGACTGCTGCTGGATCCAGTCCCATGTGCCGGGCAGGATCTGCATCACTCCGCGGGCGTTGGCGGACGAGACGACGCCGTTCTGGAAGCCGCTCTCCTGCCACGCCACCGCAGCCGCCAGCGACGGTGAGACGCCCTCGCCGGAGGCAACCGTGCCGATGTCGTTGGCGGTGACCTGCCCCGGGGTGGCGTTGGGCGCCGCGGCCGGAACCACGGTCGGTGCAGCCTGCACCGGCTGCTGCTCCTGCTGCTCGACCGGAGCCGACGCGGTCGGCAGCTTCAGCACCGTCCCCGCCAACAGGACGCCGGCAGGATCGAGGCCGTTCATCCAGGCCAGCTGTCCCGTGCCGACGCCGCTGCGCGCGGCGATGCTCGACAGGGTGTCGCCAGGCTGCACGGTGTAGGCCCCTGCAGGCTCGGGCGCCGCCGGCTGCGGGGCGGGTGACGCCACCGGCGCGGC
>DATLLN010000220.1:0-4406 GCA_035537835.1 Gaiellales bacterium | reverse complement strand
GTGTGGGACGCCGTCAGGCCCACCGAGCAGGCGAAGTTCGCGAACTTCGTCTCGTACGAGCGGCCGTACGTGGACACGCTGACGATGGAGCAGACGACGCTGCCCAACGTGATCCTGGCGCACTCGATGGACGACGCGCGGCTGTCGCGGGCCCACGGCGGACCGGTGCGGCTCGTCATCCCGCAGATGTACGGCTACAAGAACGTGAAGTGGCTCCGCCGGATCGAGCTCGTGCCGACGCTCGAGCCGGGGTTCTGGGAGCAGAACGGCTACGACGTGGACGCCTGGGTTGGACGCTCGAACGGCTACTGAGTCCGAGCTCGTCCCGCGCTTCAGCCCGACGGAGCGGACGCTGCACTGGCTGCTGGCGTCGACGTTCCTGACCATGCTGGCGACCGGGCTGATCCTCGAGCTGCCGGCGCTGGCCGAGCTCGCGGCCGACCGGCGGCTGTGGAAGAGCATCCACCTGGGCGCGGCGATCGGCTTCTGGGCGGGGCTGGTCGTGCTGCTCCTGACGACCCGGTCGGAGCTCGCGCCGGTTGCCGACGAGCTCGACCGCTTCGACGACGACGACCGGGAGTGGGTGCGGTGGGCGGTCACCCGGCGCGGCGACGAGCCCCCGCAGGGCCGGTTCAACGCCGGGCAGAAGCTGAACACCGCCGTCATCGCCGGGCTGCTGGTGGTGCTCACCGTGTCCGGCACGCTGATGTACCTGTCCGAGGTGAACGCCTCGTTCCGCGGCACGAACGCGATCCTGATCCACGACCTCGCGACCTGGGTCGCCATCCCACTGGTGCTCGGGCATCTATTCCTGGTGCTGGTCAACCCGTCCACCCGGCCGTCGCTGCGTGGCATGGTTCGGGGGTCGGTGCGCCGCGACTGGGCGCGGCGGCATCATCCGAAGTGGGAGAAGACGCTCTGAGGGTTCGTGTGCTGGGGTCGGGCTCCGCGTGGCCGATCCCGAGACTGGGATGCGAGTGCGAGCAGTGCTCGTCGGACGATCCGCGCGACCGGCGGCTGCGGCCGTCGCTGCTGCTGGAGGGAAGGGTGCTGGTCGACGCCGGCCCGGACGTCTACCAGCAGCTGCAGGCGGCCGGCGGCGTCGTGCCCGAGGCGGTGCTGATGACGCACGCCCACCACGACCACGCGCTGGGGATCCACGACATGGCGAAGCTGGGACGGCCCTGGCTGCATTGCACCAAGGAGGCGGAGAGCGAGGTGCGGCGGATCTTCCCGCAGCTCAACCTGCGCGTCCTGCACCTGACGCCGGGCGTGCGCGTCGACCTGGGCGATGGGCTCGAGGCGCAGGCCTTCGACGTGCAGCACGACCCGCGGTTCCGGACGATGGCCTTCCGGATCTCGATCGGCGGACGCTCGATGGTCTACGCGCCGGACATGGGCGCCGCGCCGGACTCCAAGCTGGCGCGCGGCGCCGACCTGCTGGTGATGGACGGGACGACGTACGAGGGCGCCCTGTCCGGCCACCTCTCGATGGTGGAGGGCGTGGACATCGCCAGGCGCCTCCGCGCGGGACGGACGCTGTTCACGCACGTCGGCCACCGTGCCGGGCGCCACGCGGACATCGAGGCCAAGCTGCCGGACCGCTTCAGCATCGCCTACGACGGCTTGGAGCTAGAAGTGCCCCGGCGCTAGAAGAGCGTGCCGCCGGTGCCCTCGTGGGCCAGCAGGAAGCGCTTGATGTCGAGCCCACCGGCGTAGCCGGTCAGCCGCCCGTCGGAGCCGACCACGCGATGGCACGGCACCACCACCGGGATCGGGTTCGAGCCGAGCGCACCGCCCGTCGCCCGCACCGCCTTAACGTTGCCGGCGGCCACCGCCACCTCGCGGTACGTCTCCAGCTGGCCGTACGGGATCCCGGCGGTGTGCTGCAGCACCCGGCGGCGGAACGGGCTGCGCACCAGCGCCCAGTCCAGCGGCAGGTCGAAGTCCTGGCGCCTGCCCTCGAAGTACTCCTCGAGCTCCCGCCGCACCAGATCGAGCCGCGCCGGCGACTCCAGCACCCGCGGCGACACCTGGTCGGCGATCTCGCCCAGCGCCGTGTCCGTGTCCTCGCGGTCGAACACCACGCGCATCAGCCCTCTGTCCGTCGCAGCGACGGTCAGCTTGCCGATCGGCGAGTCGAAATCCGTATAGGCAACATCGACCAGACCCTCGGCCTCCGCCCGCGACAGCAGCTTCGAGATCCTGTCCTCGGTCATCGCGGCCACCCCTTTCGAATCGTGGCCAGTCCGGCCCTGACGTTCTGTCTCGCCGCCACCTCCGAGCAGCCGATCGCCTCACCTATCGTGGCGTAGTCGAGGTCGCCCGCGAACCGCAGGTAGACCGCCGAGCGCTGCTTCTGGGGCAGCTCCCGGACGGCCGTCCACAACCGCGTGTCCGGCGGCCCCGACTCGGGCTCGGCGCCCACCCGGTCGTCGACCTCGGGCACCGGCACCGGCCTCCGCGAACGCGCACGGTGCGCATCCAGCGCCTTGTTGTGCGCGATCGTCAGCAGCCAGCCCCGCAGGTTGCGCCCGTCGCGCAGCTGCGGATAGGCCCGCAGCGCCGACAGGAACGTCTCCTGGAAGCAGTCCTCGGCCTCGACCACGCCGACCGACGCCCGCAGGTAGCGGAGCACATCGTCGGCATGCCGGTCGATCAGCGTCTGGAACGGCGGCAGCTTCATGCTTGATGAACGCCGCTGAGCCATCTCCCGTGAGATTACTCGTCTAGCTTTCGGCCCACGATGGCCATCACCCCGACCCGTCCGGGATGGCGCCGGCCGCCGACGCTGCGCGACCCCGACCCGCAGGAGGAACGGCACCCGAGCTGGCTCGAGCTGTTCTTCGACCTGTGCTTCGTCGCCGCCGTCGCCGCGCTCGCCGCCGACCTCCACCACGACCCGACCTGGGGCGGGATCGCCCGCTTCTGCGGGCTGTTCGTCCCGGTCTGGTGGGCCTGGATGGGCTACACCTGGTACGCCTCGGCGTTCGACAACGACGACGCCGTGTTCCGCGTCTCGTGGTTCGCCGCGATGGGCCTCGTGATCGCGATGGCCGCCGGCGTGGACACCATCTCGACCGGCGGATCGGGCGAGTTCGCGGTCTCCTACGCGGCGCTGCAGCTGCTGCTGGCCGCCCTCTTCCTGCGCGCCCGCCGCCACGCCGAGGGCTGGCGCGGCTTCGCCGGCCGCTACGCCGCCGGCGACGCGCTGGGCGGCGCCATCTGGCTGGCTTCTGCGGCGGTACCGGAGCCGGGCCGGTACCTGCTCTGGGCCGCCGGCATGGTGGTGCTGATGGGGACACCGCCGCTGGCCGTCGTCGCCTACGAAGGCAAGGCCTTCGACGCCGCCCACATCGCCGAGCGCTACGGCCTGTTCACGTTGATCGTGCTGGGCGAGTCGGTGGTGGCAGCCAGCGCCGCATTGGCCGCGGCCGGCTTCGACGCCCGCTCCGGCGTCACCGCCGCCCTCGGCTTCGCCGTCGCCGCCGCGATCTGGTGGATCTACTTCGACTCGGTGCGCTGGACGGCGCTCGGCCGGGAGGGGCTGCGCCGCTCCTTCACCTGGGGCTACGGCCACCTGCTGGTGTTCGCCGGAATCGCCGCCACGGCGGTCGGCGTGCACCTGGCCGCCGACGCCGCGCAGCACCACGAGTCGCTCGACCTGCCGATGCGCGCGATCGCGGCCGGCGGCCTGGTCGCCTACCTGCTGGCGCTGGCCGCCATCCAGCACGTGACCGTCGAGCGGTTCGACCGGGTGGCCGGCCGCCGGCTGCTCGCCGCCGCCGCCATCGCCGCCACGGTCGCCATCTCGGCGCCGATCGCGCTGATCGCCGCGCTGGCGGCGATCATGGCCGTGCTGGCCTTCGCCGAGTCAGGCTGACGCGGCCAGCTCGGGGGCGTGCCGGCGCTCCCACTCCTCGGCATCGCTCGAGAAGTAGACGAGCCGGGTCTTCTTCCACTCCTTGGTCGAGTACAGCACCACCCGCTCGTCGAGGCCGGTCTCGGCCGCGATCGCGTCCAGCACGTCCTCGCACTCCTGCTTGGTCCGCCCGTGCGTCATCGAGAACAGGTTGTACGGCCAGTCCGGGTAGGTCGGCCGCTGGTAGCAGTGCGACACGCCGCGGAACGCGGCCATCGCCTGGCCGATGTCGTCGACCCGCTCGTTGGGCACCTTCCAGACGCCCATGCCGTTGTAGACGAAGCCCGCCGACCGGTGGTAGAGCACGGCGGCGAACCGGCGCATCTGCCCGGTCTCCTGGAACCCGTTCGCCCGGTCGAGCAGCTCGGGCACGGTCAGCCCGGCGCGCCCCGCGGGGCCGGCGAACGGCTCGGCGACAGTGCGCAGGTCGCCCTGCAGGGCGACCTGCGCACTGTCGCCGAGCCGTTCGCCGGCCCCGCGGGGC
>DATLLN010000219.1:0-15155 GCA_035537835.1 Gaiellales bacterium | reverse complement strand
TCGAAGACCTTTCCGCAGGAGTCGCACAGCCACCGCTCACGGCTGTCGAGGTACCGCAGCATCCTGCGGTGACAGGAGTGACAACGGGGTGGCTTGGGCTTGGCGCGGCGCGGCACACCCTCACCGTACTCTCGCCCTCGGACACCGCTAGTCGTCGTCGGGATCCATGGCGCGCTCGTACATGCGGCGGGCCTGGAGCGTCGGCAGCCGGCGCTCGGCGGCGCGGGTGAACTCGCGCTGGTAGCGGGAACGCTCGCGCCCCTCCATCGTCGACGCGTACCGGTCGCGCAGCGACAGCAGCTCGTCCTCGGCCTCCTCGACGAGCTCCATGTAGTCGCCGTATGCCTCCTCGGACTCGGTGCCCCGGGCGCGCTCGTACCGCCGCTTCGCATCGCTGATGCGGACCAGCAGCGGGCGGTAGTCCTCGGCGAACATCGCGAGCTGCCGTTCGATCACGTCGTGGTATCGGGATCGCCACGGAAGGCGCACACCACGATGCTACCCCACCGGCGGCATCATCTAGGATCGCTCCCCGTGGCCGACCCCCGGATCACGATCCATCTGCGCACATGGAACATCGCGCACGGCGTGGACGTGCCGCCCGACGGTGGCGGCCATGCGCACGTGCACCGCAAGCTGCTGCGCGAGATGGCCGAGCTGATGAGCGAGGACCGGCCCGACGTGATCGTGCTGCAGGAGGTGCCGGTGTGGGCTGGCCCGCTGCTGCGGGAGCACACCGGGATGGGCGTGACGCTGGCGCCATGCTACGGCGCGCACATCCCGTTCGTCCACGTCCCGCTGCCGCTGGCGGTCGGTGCCGCAGTGGGCAACGCGCTGCCCGACCTGGTGCGCACACAGGTCGAGGGCCAGGCGAACGCGTTGCTGTACGGCCCCGACCTGCTGCTGGTCTCGGCGCGCCGGGCGCTGCTCAACGAGCGCCAGCGGCTTCACGGCGAGCCGCGCATCGCCCAGCTCGTCCGGCTGCGCCACCGCAGGGCCGGCCGCGAGTTCGCGGTTGCCAATGTGCACGCCGATCACGGCGACAACAAGCACCAGCTGGAGCGGGCCGGCTTCCTGCTCGAGCAGTTCGCCCGCGGGGCGCCGATGGTGCTGGCCGGCGACATGAACGCGGGGCCGCGCTCGCCGGGCGTGCGCGCGCTCGCCGCTCGGGGCTGGGTGGAGGAATCGTCCGACGTGCGGATCGACCACGTCTTCGTGCGCGGCTTCGACATCGAGTGGCCGGCGACGCGCTGGCTGCCCTCGCGCCGAGACCTGTCGCTGAACGGCGGGCCGCCCGTCCGGTTGTCCGACCACGACCCGGTGGACGCGGTACTCTCGTGCTGATGCGCGACCAGCTTCCGGCCGTTCACGGCACGGTGCACATGAACACCGGCACGTCCGGCCCGATGCCCCAGGCGGCGATCGATGCGATGCGGCGCAGCGTCGAGCAGAACGGCGAGCCGCGGATCACCCGCGCCTACTTCGAGTCGCTGCTGGGCGGGCGTGACGTCGCCCGGGCCGCGGCCGGCCGGGCCGTCGGCGCGCCGCCCGAGGAGATCGCCCTGACGACCTCGACCACGCTCGGTATCGGGCTCGTCATGTCCGGGCTGGACTGGCGCGAGGGCGAAGAGGTCGTGACCACGACGGAGGAGCACCCCGGGATCCTCAGCCCGCTGGACGTGCTGTGGCAGCGCCACGGAGTAGTGCCCCGGTTCGTCGACGCGGCGGACGTTGCCGACGCAGTCAACGACCGCACGAAGATGGTCGCCGTCTCGCACGTGCTGTGGACGACCGGTCGCACGCTCGACCTGCAGCCGATCGCCGACGCGGTACACGAGGTCGGCGGCCTGCTGCTGGTCGACGGCGCGCAGTCGGCCGGCAACATCACCGTCGACGTGGCGGCCACCGGGGCGGACGCCTATGCGTTTTCCGGCCAGAAGTGGCTGCTCGGCCCGCTGGGCAGCGGTGCGCTGTGGGTCAGCCCGGAGCTGACGCAGCGGGTCTGGCCGGTGACCTCCGGGTACCTGAACCTGGAGGGCGGCGAGATCGGCAAGTTCAAGACGACCGCCGGCCGGCTGGACGGCGGCTCCAACGACCCGGCGACGGTCGCCGGGTTCACGGCGGCGCTGGAGTGGGTCGAGGGGCTGCCCGGCGGCCGGGCGCGGTGGGTCGAGCAGATCGCGGACAACGCCGCCGCGGCGCGCGAGCGGCTGGCCGAGGTGCCCGGGCTCGAGCTCGGGCTGGACAGCGGCAACGGCCTGGTCGCCTTCACGCTCGCCGGGCACGAGGACACGGCCGGGCTGGCGGCGCTGCTGGCCGAGCGGCGCGTGCTCGTCCGCTTCATCCCGCACACGCCGTGGATGCGCGCGTCGATCGGCGCCTGGACGACGCCCGAGGACGTCGAGGCGCTGGCGGCCGCGCTACCCGGGTAGCCCGAGGTCGGTCGCGATCGGCCGCAGGGCGCCGATCACGAACGCGATGTGCTCGTTCAAATCGACGCCGAGCTCCTCGGCGCCGCGGGTGACGTCGTCGCGGTTGACGCCCTTGGCGAAGCTCGGCTGCTTGAGCTTCTTGCGCACCGCCTTCGGCTCGAGCGTGGACAGCCCCTCGGGGCGCACGAACCCGCACGCCTGGACGAACCCGGACAGCTCGTCGCAGGCGTACAGCGTGTGCTCGAGCAGCGTCTCGCGAGGCACGCCGGTGTGGTCGCCGTGCGACTGGATGGCGTGGATGAACCACTCCGGATAGCCCTTCTCGCGCAGCACCGGCGCGCCGTCCTGGGGATGCTGATCGAGCGTCGGGTGCCGCTCGTAGTCGAAGTCGTGGAGCAGGGCGACGTTGCCCCATGCCTCCTCGTCCTCGCCGAACTTGCGCGCGTACCCCCGCACCGGCGCCTCGACGCCGAGCGCGTGGCGCAGGAGCGCCTCGCTCGTCGTCCACTCGGTCAGCAGCGCCCACGCTGCGCCGCGGTCGTGCACCAGGTCGTCCGCCATCGGCCGGCGAGGATAGCACCCCAGGAAGGACCGTCCGCGCCGGCATCGAATGTGGCTACCCTGTCGAGATGGCGATCGCAACCCGAGCTGACACCGTGGAATCGTTCCTGATCGAGGGCGGCACGCCCCTCTCGGGCACCGTGCGGCCGGCGGGCAACAAGAACGCCGCGCTCCCCATCCTCGCAGCCTGTCTGCTGACCGCCGACCCGGTGACTCTCGAGAACGTCCCGCGCATCCGGGACGTCGAGGAGATGATCGAGCTGATCGTCGCGCTCGGCGTCGACGTCGAGTGGCTCGCCCAGAACACCGTGCGCGTGTGGGCCAGCGACGTGGCCAGCACCAAGCTCGATCCGGAGCTGTGCGAGCGCATCCGCGCGTCGATCCTGTTCGCCGGCCCGCTGCTCGCCCGTTTCGGTGCGGCCGACGTCCCGCCGCCGGGTGGCGACGTGATCGGCCGCCGCCGCGTCGACACCCACCTGATGGCGCTGGCAGCGCTGGGGGCCGACATAGACGTCGGCCGCGAGTACCGCCTGCGCGCCCCCAACGGGCTGCGCGGCGCCGAGGTGTATCTGGACGAGGCGTCCGTGACCGGCACCGAGAACGCGCTGATGGCGGCCTCGCTGGCGTCCGGCGAGACGACCATCGTGAATGCCGCCTGCGAGCCGCATGTGCAGGATCTGTGCCGCCTGCTGACGGGAATGGGCGCGCAGGTCGACGGCATCGGCTCGAACGTGCTGACCGTCCACGGCGCGAAGGAGCTGCGCGGGTGCTCGCACCGGATCGGCGCCGACCACATCGAGGTCGCGTCGTTCATCGGGCTGGCCGCCGTCACCGGCGGCGACCTGGTGATCGAGGACGCGGCCGTCGAGCATCTGCGGGCGATCCGCCACACCTTCCACCGGCTGGGCGTCGACATCGAGTGCGACGGCGACCGTGTGCACGTCCATCCCGACCAGCCGCTGCGGATCGTCGACGACCTGCACGACCAGATCCCGAAGATCGAGGACGGGCCGTGGCCGATGTTCCCGGCCGACCTGACGTCGATTGCCGTCGCGGTGGCCACCCAGGCCACGGGCACCGTGCTGATCTTCGAGAAGATGTTCGAGAACCGGCTGGTGTTCACCGACAAGCTGGTGTCGATGGGCGCTCGGATCATCCTCTGCGATCCCCACCGCGCGGTGATCACCGGCCCCGCGAAGCTGTACGGATACCGCATGGAGAGCCCCGACATCCGCGCCGGGATGGCGATGCTGATCGCCAGCCTGTGCGCCGAGGGAACGAGCCGGATCGGCAACGTGGGGCAGATCGACCGCGGCTACGAGCGGATCGACGATCGGCTGCGCGCCCTGGGCGCGAGGATCGAGCGGACGAACGGGTGAGCGCGACAGCGCTCGCCGACCTTGCCGATCTCGCCGTCGACGGGGCGGTGACGCTCCACGAACCCCTCGACATGTTCTCTCCCCAGGCGATGTCCGTGAGCCTGCCGCTCGAGCACATGCGCCTGCTCGCACGGTCGAACGGCGTCGAGGCGTACGGCGGGTACTTCCGCGTGTTCGGTATCGGCCTGCGCGCCGGGATCGACCTGCACGCCTGGAACGATCCCGCGCTCTGGAAGCACGCATGGAAGGGCCGCGCCGACGGCTGGCTGTGCTTCGGCGAGACCGGCTGGGGCGACCAGTACGCCTACCGGGGCGATGCCGGCGGCGGCACCGTGTTCCGGCTCGACGCCTTCAGCATGGAGCCGGAGCCGATCGCCTCCGGCTTCTCCGAGTGGATGCGCCGCGTGCTCCTGCCCAACGCGCAGCGCCCGCGTGACGAGCTGACTGTCTCCGCCCGCGAACGGCTGGGCCGGCTGCCGGTCGCCGAGCACGTCACCTTCCTGCGTCCGCCGGCCGGCTGCGAGGTCGACCCGGCGACCGTTGCGCGGGTGCCCGCTGTCGCCGCCATGCGCGCCGCCGCCGAGGCGTGGGCGCTACGTGGGGCGGGCGACGGCGCTTGAGCGCTCGTCCGCTGCGGCCGGCGCCCTGATCGTGCGCTCCAGCCAGGTGCCGGCCATCAGCGACGTCACGATGGAGAGCATGACCAGGCACGCGTAGAACCGCTCGTCGACGATGCCGGCCGCGTACGCCGTCGACGCGAGCACGATGCCCGGCCCGCCGCGGGCGTTGAGTGCTACGGCGAGGTTGACCGCGCTGGACTGGGACTCGCCGGCCAGCCGGGCGGCGGCGAACACCGACGCGGCCTTGGCCACGCAGGCGAAGGCCAGGAAGCCGAGGAAGAACACCAGGTCGAAGCCGCCGATCAGGTCGAGCTGGAGACCCACGATCGCGAAGTACGCAGGGATGAAGAAACCCAGCGAGACGTGGCTCAGCTCCTCGCGGGCGTCCGCGTCGCGCTGCCCGGGCGCGGTGGCCACGATGATGCCCGCCAGGAACGCACCGAACAGGGGCACGATGCCGAGCAGCAGGCAGGCCGCGCTGAGGGTCAGCATGACCACCAGCTGGAACCCGATCGGGCTGCGCTTGACGACCAGGTTGGCGCGCGTCTCGAGCAGCCGGGCGTAGGCCCGCGGGCCGAAGGCCAGCGCCAGGCCGAGCACGCCCACGGCGGCAATCGTGTGGTAGACGTCGTTGGCGGCGGTCCCCGGCTCGAGGCCGAGCCCGCCGGCCAGCCCGAAGGGGACGGTGCCGGGCGTCGAGACCAGCCCGATGGCGACGGCAAGCACCACGTAGAGCACGATGTCCTCGATCACCGCAACGGTCAGCACGATCCGGGCGAACCGGGTCTGCAGCAGCCCCAGGTCGAGCATGATCCGCGAGATCACGGGGATGCTGGTGACGGCGATGGCGATCGAGAACACCAGCGCCAATGCCGTGTGGTCCCTGGCCGCGCCCTCGTACCGGCTGAGGTCGACGGCCGCGAACAGCGCCAGGCCCGCGGCGAACGGCACCAGCAGGCCGGCGACCGAGATCGCGGCCACCGCTCGCGCCGAGCCCCGGTGCACCAGGCCCTTCATCTGCGTCCCCGCGGTGAACATCAGCAGCAACAGGCCCAGCTGATATACGGCCATCAGCACGTCGTGGGTCACGCCGTCCGGCGGGAAGAGCCAGTCGTACGCCTCCGGCCAGATCCTGCCCAGCAGCGTCGGGCCGAGCACCAGGCCGCCGACGATCTCGCCGATCACCTGGGGCTGGCGCATGCGCGCAAACAGGTAGCCGAACGTATGGGCGCTGATCAGGAGCAGCGCCAGGGCGAAGAGCAGGTGCGCGGTGTCGCGGTCGGTGATGGGTCGCCTTTCGTTGCCCGGACACGGGCGGGGAGTGGCTCCACTATCCGGCAAAAACCAGTGGTGGGCAACCATGCCGTCCCCCGAAGACCTAGACTTCACACGTGGATCGGTTGACGATTACGTCAGCGGACGTTGACAGCGCGGTCCGCGGCCTGCGGCCCACGCCGGAGGACCGCGACCAGGTGCGCGGCGCGGTCGCCGACGTGGTCGGGATGGTGCGGGAGGGTGGCGACGAGGCGGTTCGGCGCCTGACCCGGCGGCTCGATGGCGTCGACATCGACGACGCCAGGGTGCCCCAATCCGAGCTGGAGTCCGCTCTGGGGCTGGTCGCCCCGACGGTGCGCGAGGCGATCCAGTTGCTGGCCGCCAACCTCCGGCAGACGTCGGCCGCCTCGATGCCGGCCGCCACCCGCGAGGTGCTGCCCCATGGCCAGATCGTCGCCACCCGCCAGGTGCCGGTCGGCCGCGTCGGGCTGTACGTGCCGGGTGGCCGCGCGGCGTACCCGTCGAGCGCCATCATGGGCGTCGTGCCGGCGCAGGTCGCCGGAGTCGACGGCATCGCGGTCTGCTCGCCGCCCGGGCCGGACGGGCTCCCCGACCGCACGGTGCTGGCGGCTCTGCACCTGCTGGGGATCGAGGAGGTCTACGCCATCGGCGGCGCCCAGGCGATCGCCGCAATGGCGCTGGGCACCGAGAGCATCCGCGCCGTCGACCTGATCGTCGGCCCCGGCAACGCCTATGTCGAGGAGGCCAAGCGCCTGCTGTTCGGCGAGGTCGGGATCGAGTCGCTGGCCGGGCCGAGCGAGCTGATCGTGCTCGCCGACGGCGCCGCGCACGCCGAGATCATCGCCTGGGACCTGCGCGCGCAGGCCGAGCACGGGTCGGGCTCGCGATCGATCCTGCTCAGCACCGACCGGGAGGTGATCGACGCCATCGAGGCGGCACTCGAGGATGCCGGATCCGTATCGGTGGTCGAGGCGGACGACCTGGACACGGCGGTCGCCTTCATCAACGCCTACGCGCCCGAGCATCTGCAGCTCGCCGTTGGCCGGCCCGAGCTGTTGCTGGAGCGGGTGACGAACGCGGGCGCGATCTTCGTCGGCCCGATGTCGGGCACCGCCTACGGCGACTACATCGCCGGCTCGAACCACATCCTGCCCACGGCCGGCAACGCCCGGTTCGCGTCGGGGCTGACCCCGTCGATCTTCCTGCGGACGCAGGAGATCATCGAGATCCCGGCGGACGCGGCGGCGGCGCTGGCCGCCCCGCTGGCCGCCCTCGCGCGGGCCGAGGGCCTGATCGCACACGCCCGCTCGGCCGAGGTGCGGGCCGAGCAGGCGCCGACGGACGCACCGCTGCAGGAAGGAGCCGCCACGTGAGCAAGACCGTGATCGCTGTCGACGGCGCGCCCAGGCCGTTCGCCGGCGCACCCTACAACCAGGCCGTCAAGGCCAATGGCCTGGTGTTCTGCGCCGGCCAGGTGGGGCTCGATCCCGAGTCCGGGGCGCTGGTCGAGGGCGGCATCGAGGAGCAGGCCCACCGGGCGCTGCAGAACCTGAAGGCGGTGCTCGAGGGTGCCGGGTCGAGCCTCGACCAGGTCGTCAAGACCACGGTGTTCGTCACCGACCTCGGTGAGTTCGCCGCCATGAACGAGATCTACGCGCAGTACTTCACCAGCGATCCGCCGGCGCGCTCCACGGTGCAGGTCGCGGCGCTTCCCGCAGGTGCCAGGGTCGAGATCGAGGCGATCGCCCTCGCGTAAGCTGGTCGCGGGATGCGACCGACCGAGATCATCATCGCCCACCAGGCGACCGACTTCGACGCGCTGGGATCGATGCTGGCCGCGCGCCGGCTGTACCCCGGCGCCCAGGTCGTGCTGCACGGCGGGCTCAACCGCAACGTGCGCGAGTTCGTGGCGCTGCACGAGGGCGAGCTGGACCTGGTCGAGGCGGCGCGCTGCGACCTGTCCGGCGTGACGCGGGCGATCGTCGTCGAGACGGCGGCCATCGACCGCCTGGGCGAGCTGGCCGAGGTCGTCCGCCGGCCCGGGGTCGAGACCGTGCTGTTCGACCACCACGGCGGCGAGCCCGCGGAGTGGGCCGGCCGGGCGGTGACCAGCGACGACGGCGCGCTCTGCACCACGATGGTGGTGATCCTCGGCGAGCGCGGGATCGAGCCGACGCCGGCCGAGGCGACCGCCCTGGCCCTGGGCATCCACGAGGACACGGGATCGCTGACGTTCGCATCGACCACGCTGCGCGACGTCGAGGCGCTGGCGTTCTGCGCGCGGCACGGCGCGTCACAGGAGCTGATCGCGCGGTTCCTGCACCTGCCGCTGGGCGACGAGCAGCGCGCCCTGCTGACGACCCTGGTCGACGTCGGGGAGACACACGACGTCGCCGGCGCCCGGGTGCTGGTCGCCGGTGCGCGCTGGCCGCGATACGTGGACGGCATCTCGACGGTGGCCAGCAAGATCGTCGAGCTGGCCGAGTGCGAGGCGCTGGTGATGGCCGTGGAGATGGAGGGGCGCGTGTTCGTCGTCGGCCGCAGCCGCACCCCCGCGCTGGACATCGGGGCCGCCCTGGCCGGGCTGGGCGGCGGCGGCCACCCGCAGGCGGCGTCGGCGATCGTCCGCGGCCGCTCCCTGGAGGCCGTCCAGCGGGACGCCCTCGCGGCGCTGCCGGCCGGCGCCGTGCAGGTGCCGCTGGCTCGCGACGTGATGTCGTCGCCGCCGTGGTTCGTCGACGATTCGACGTCAATCGAGGACGCGCTCGACGAGTGCCGCCGGCGACGTACCTCGGGCGTGCAGGTCGCGCGTGACGGGATGCTGATCGGTGCGGCCGAGCGGGAGGATCTGGGGCGGGCGATCGCCCACGGCCTTGCGCATGCCCCGGTGCGCGGCGTGATGAGCGCGCACGTGGACGCGGTCGCCGCCGACGCCTCGCTCGCGGAGCTGCAGCGTGCGCTGCTGCACTCCGGCATGGGTCGCGTCCCGGTGACCGCGACCGGCGGCCCGGGGCCGCACCCGGTCGACGCGGTGCTCGGCGTGGTCACCCGAGGTGATCTGCGCCGGGCGCTGCGCGAGCGGACGGCAGAGCCGCCCGGCGGCACCGCCGGCGAGCTCGGCGAACGCCTGGTCGCGCTGCCGGGGCTGGAGGGGCTGTGGGACGCCGTGCGCGAGGTCGCCGACGGCTACGACGGCGTTTACCTGGTGGGCGGTGCCGTGCGCGACGTCCTGCTCGGCGAGCCGACGTTCGACGTCGACATCGCCGTCGAGGGCGACGGCGTCGCGTTCGCCCGCGCACTGTCCTCGAGGCTGGAAGGCCGGGTGCACGTGCACGAGAAGTTCCGCACGGCGGTGGTGCTGGCGCGCGGGCAGCGGGTGGACGTGGCCACCGCGCGCAGCGAGCACTACGAGCGGCCGGCGGCGCTGCCCGTGGTCGAGCATGCCTCGATCCAGCGAGACCTGCACCGGCGCGACTTCACCATCAACGCCATGGCGGTGGACGTGTCGGCCAAGGGCTTCGGCCGGCTGGTCGATCCGTTCGGCGGCGCCGAGGATTTGGCGGCCGGGCGCCTGCGCGTGCTCCACAACCTGTCGTTCATCGAGGATCCGACCCGGATCTTCCGGGCGGTGCGGTACGAGAACCGGTACCGCTTCGCGATGGTCGCCCAGACGCGCGAGCTGGCCCGGGCGTGCGTCGAGATGGGGCTGGTCGGCGAGGTCTCGGGCGCCCGCGTGCGCGACGAGCTGGTCGCGATCCTGTCGGAGGACCGGGTCGGCGGCGCCGTCCGCCGGCTGTGCGAGCTCGGGGTGGATGCCGAGGTGCATCCGGCGCTGGACTGCGGCGAGCCGGTGGCCGCGCTGATCGGCCGGATCGACGCGGTGCGAGCCCGGCTGGCGCCGGATGCTCTGGTCTGGCAGGCCCGGATGGGCGCGATCAGCCGCAGGATCCCGGGCGACGAGCTGGTCGAGCTGCTGGAGCGGCTGCGGATCCGCCGGCGCGACGCCCGCGTCGTCTGCGAGGTCGCGGTCGTCGCGCCCCGGCTGGCCGCGCCGCTGGCGGCGGCCGCTGACCGTGCCCGGGTGGGCGAGCTGCTGGACGCCCATCCCGTCGAGGTCGCCGTGGCCGTTGCCGCTGGAGACGACGAGCGCGCGGCGGCGGCCGCGGAGCTCTACCTCGAGCAGCTGCGCGCGATGCGCCTCGACCTGGACGGCACGGCGCTGCGGGATGAGCTGGGGCTCGAGGAGTCGCCGCTGGTCGGCGAGATCCTCGCCGAGCTGCTGCGCCGCCGCCGCAACGGCGGCGTCGAGGGCCGTGCGGCCCAGCTCGCGGCGGCGCGGGAGCTGGCGGCGGAGGCCGTGTCGTGAGGCTGGCGGCGGCGAACGCCAGCCGCTGGCAGGGCGAGCCCGGCCACTACGAGGCGTGGCACCTGCGCACGGCCGACCCGGGAAGCGCCGCCTCGGCCTGGATCCGGCTGGGATTCACGGCGCCGCAGGCCGATCTGGCCGGCGATGCGCTGGCCGAGGTGTGGTTCGTGGGGCACGCCGCCGAGGGTGCGCTGTACGCCCGCCGCGAGACGTTCGCCATCGACCGGCTGCAGACCGGAGCCGGCGGCTTCCCGGTCACGCTCGGCAGGTGCGTGCTGGAGGCGTCGAGCGCGCGCGGCTCCGTGGACGAGGCCGCCTGGGATCTGACCTGGGACGCCGAGGCCGGGGTCGTCGGCTGGGGCGGCGAGGGCCGGATCCGGCGGAGCGAGCTGGTCGCCACGCAGCCGGCGATCCGGGTCACCGGGACGGTGACGATCGACGGCAGCCAGCTGTCCGTGCAGGGCTGGCCGGCCCACCAGTTGCACGCCTGGGGCGCCCGGCATGCGGAGTCCTCGGCGCGCGTGCACTGCAACGAGTTCCCCGAGGTCGGCGATTTCGTCGAGGTGCTGAGCCGCCGCCAGGCGCGGCGCCGGGCCCGCCCCTCGCCGCTGGTCACCATGGGCGCCGCTCGCATCGACGGGACGCTGTTCGACGTGCACGACCCGGCACGGGGAGTCGCCTCGCACGCGGAGTTCGGCCCGGAGGGCTACCGGTTCGTCGTGCGCGGCGCGCGGACGAAGCTCGAGGGCGCGGTCAGCTGCTCGATCGGCGACCTGGTCGGCGTCGTCTACCGCGACCCCGACGGCGGCCGCGTGTACGCCTACCACGCCGACCGGGCGACGCTGGACGTCGCCATCCGCCGCCGCGGCCCGCGCGGCGGGTCGGTGGTCGCCCAGGCACACGTGCGCTGCGCCTATGAGTACCAGACGCGCCAGCCGGTCGCCGGCGTCGAGGTGGTGCTGTGAGCGACGGGCTGCGATGGCAGGACGGGGCCAGCCCTGTGCTGCGCTGGGTCGGCGCGCCGGCCGGCGTGTCGGTCGCCTTCAGCGGCCGCCGCGGCGGGGTCTCGGACGGCCCGTTCTCGTCGCTCAACCTGGGCGCGCTGACCGCCGACCGGCCGGCCAACGTCGCCGAGAACCGGCGCCGGCTGGTCGATGCCGTCGGCGGCGACGGCGAGACGGCGACCATGGCCTGGCAGGTGCACGGCGCCGACGTCCGCGAGGTGACGGCCGAGCCGTCGAGCGGCATCTTCCTGCGGCCCGGCGAGGAGCCGTTCCCGAAGTCCGACGGCCTGGTCACCTCCGTCCCCGGCCGGACGATGACGCTGCTCACCGCCGACTGTCTGCCGATCGCGATCGCCCGCGCGGATGGCGGGCGGCTGGCGCTGCTGCACGCGGGATGGCGCGGACTGGAGGCGGGCATCGCCGAGGCCGGCGCGACCGCCGTCGGCGGCGAGGTGCTGGCCGCGGTCGGTCCGGGCGCCGGGCCATGCTGCTACGAGGTGGGCGAGGATGTGGCCTCCCGGCTACGCGCCCGGTTCGGCGACGACGTCGTCCACGACGGGCGCGCAGACCTGTGGCTGTGCGCCGAGCGGGCGCTGCGGCAGGCCGGCGTCGAGTCGGTGTCGGTGGCCGGCGAGTGCACCATCTGCTCGCCGGAGCGCTACTTCTCGCACCGCCGCGACAACGGCGTCACCGGTCGCCAGGGGGTGGTGGGGCTGCGTGCTTGACTCCGCCGTCATCCGGGCGAACCTGGCCGAGGTGCGGGAGCGGGTCGGCCCGGGCGTCGAGATCCTGGCCGCCACCAAATACGTCGAGCCGGACGACCTGCCGGCGCTGGCCGGGGCCGGCGTCGAACTGGTCGGCGAGAACCGGTCGGACGCGCTGCCCGAGAAGCAGGCGCGGTTCGGGGACCTGTTCACCTGGGACTTCATCGGCCACGTCCAGAGCCGCAAGGTGAAGGAGATCGCCGGCCGCGTGCGGCTGATCCACGCCGTCGACTCGCTGTCGACGTGCGGCCAGCTTCAGAACCGCTCGCAGCAGCCGGTGGCCTGCCTGCTGCAGGTCAACGTGGCCGCGGAGGACACGAAGGCGGGTCTCGGGCGGGGCGAGGTCGAGGCGTTCCTGGCCGCGGTCGAGCCGCTCGATCACGTGGTCTTCCACGGGCTGATGACGATGCCGCCGTTCGCCGAGGACCCCGAGTCGACGCGGCCATGGTTCGCCGCGCTGCGCGATCTGCGCGACGAGCTCCAGCCGCGGTGGTCGGGCCGCCACGAGTTCCGGCACCTGTCGATGGGCACCAGCCAGGACTACGGGGTGGCGGCCGAGGAGGGCGCGACCATCGTCCGCGTCGGCAGCGTGCTGTACTCCAGGTAGGCTCTCGGCGCATGGAGGTCTTCAACCTGGCAACGGGCGAGCTGGGGCGCGACCACGGCGACATCGACGGCTGGCGCGCACGCTCGCAGCGCATCGGCACGCGGCTGGGTGCTGCTGACATCGGCGGCACCGTCTACGAGCTCGAGGATGGCCAGCGGGTCTGGCCGTACCACTACCACCACGGCGTCGAGGAGTGGCTGCTCGTGATCGAGGGCGCGCCCACCCTGCGCGGGCACGACGGCGAGCGGGTGATGCGGCCCGGCGACGTCGTCTGCTTCCCGTCAGGCGAAGCCGGCGCGCACGAGGTGCGCGGGCCCGGCAGGTTCCTGCTCGTCTCCGCGGCGCAGCCGACGTCGGTCTGCGTCTATCCCGACAGCGGCAAGGTCGGCACCCGGCCGGCGACTGGAGACGATCGCCTCGACTTCCGCCGCGCGGATGCCGTCGGCTACTGGTACGGTGAGCGGTGAGCGCCAACCTGTTCGACGTCGTCCCCGAGGCGGACGAGTCGGATCCGCCGGGCTACGGCGCCCGCACCACGCGGCTCGGCCCGCTGGTCGGCGGCGAGGCGATGGGGATGTCCGTGTACGAGCTGCCACCGGGTCAGAGCATCTGCCCGTACCACTACGAGCTGGCCGAGGAGGAGTGGCTGGTGGTGCTGTCCGGGTCGGCGACCGTGCGGACGCCCGACGGCGAGCACGTGCTGGGGCCGTGGGACGCGGTCTGCTTCGCGATCGGCGAGGCCGGCGCGCACAAGGTGACGAACGACACCGGCGACCCGCTGCGGGTGGCCATGCTGTCGACCAGACGGACGGTCAGCGTGTGCGTGTATCCGGACTCCGAGAAGGTCGGCGTCTGGCCGCCCGGCAAGCTGTTCCGGCTCGGCGACGCGGTCGACTACTGGGAGGGTGAGGTGTGAGCGACCCCGGCCGTCAGGATCCGGTGGCGCGGGATGAGGTCGAGGCGCTGGTCGCCGCCCGCCGGGAGCTGCCGGAGGGGCATGACCAGGAGCTGATCGACGCGTTCATGGAGCGGGTCTCCGCCGAGATCGACGCGCGGGTCGACCAGCGGCTGGCGGAGCAGGAGGACGACGACTACGACCCGATGCCTGGGCAGATCGGCGTCGCCATCGGCTCGATCGCGCTGGGCATTCCGGTGACCGCCGTGGCCGGGAGCACGGCCGAACTGCCGGGCGTGGTGGTGGCTTGGATCGGCATCGTCCTGGTCAACGTGCTGTTCGCGCGATCCCGCCGCTAGAGGCCCCTTGGCAGGATTCGTCCCGCCGGGCCGGTAAAGTGTCCGGTAATGAGCGTCCGTGACTTCTGGAACCGCACCCAGGTCTACTTCGGAATCAAGGAGGAGGACTGGGACGACGACTACTTCGACGACGACGGCTCGGCCGCCCACGAGGACCTCGAGCGCAGCTACAGCGAGCGGCCGAACGTCCGCCGGCTGAACCCGCGGCGGCGCAACGAGGAGGCCGACGACATCTTCTCGGAGGAGTCGTCCAGCCGTGTCGTCAGCGCTCGCGGGCGCTCGCGCGGCCGGTCGAGCTCTGTGGTCGGCAACGGCCATCCGCCGGATGCGCCCCGCGCCGCGCCGCAGGTCGGGCTGGTCGTCCCGCGATCGTTCAACGACGCGCAGAAGGTCGCCGACAGCCTCAAGTCCGAGGTGCCGGTGATCGTCAATCTGCAGACCGCCGAGTCCGACCTGGCCAAGCGGCTGATCGATTTCTCCAGCGGCCTCACCTATGCGCTCGACGGCTCGATGCAGCGCGTCGCCGACCGCGTGTTCCTGCTGACGCCGGCCAGCGTGACCGTCACCGCCGAGGACAAGGCGATGCTGATGGAGCGCGGCTTCTTCAACCAGTCCTGACGCCCTCGGGGGGCGCGGGCACGGTACGCTGCGCCGCACCATGGGCGAGTCGGATCCCATCCTCGGACTGATCGGCGCAGGCAACATGGCCGGCGCGATGGTGCACGGCTGGGTGCGCGCCGACGAGAGCATGGCGGGCAGGCTGCTCGTCACCGACCGCGGCTCCGGACGGGCTGCGGCGCTGGCCGAGCGCCACGGCGTCCGCCACGTCGCCAGCAACCACGACCTGGTCGAGCAGGCGGACGTCGTCGTGC
>DATLLN010000218.1:0-9699 GCA_035537835.1 Gaiellales bacterium | reverse complement strand
CGCCCTCGACTCCGACCCCCGGCCTTCACGGTTCTCCCGGTGCTGACCCCCGTCTGGAGACTCCCCTCAAACCTGTCCGGTACCCCCACCGGCTGGCTTGTTGTCTCCGGCACCTTGGGTTTCCCGTTCATGCCGTCTTCGCGTTGTGCCCCTCACACTACCCCGGGAGTCCACCGTGGTCAAGTACCCGAAAAGGGTGAAATCAAGTATGTGCTTCAGTTCTACTTCACTTGACTCGATATCGCTTGTTTGAGCCCTTTTCTCCCCCTAGTGGCAGATACCTCTTCCAGCACTGGTCAAGTTGTTTCTGGTGCGCTAGGCTGAGCGCATGAAGCAGCGAGCCGTCATCGCACCGGGGGCGCGCGCGACCAGGGTCAAGGGGTCGTCCGCGGTCGGCGAGCGCGTGCGTGCGAGGCGGATCGAGACGGGCCTGACCCAGGCGGAGCTGGCCGGCGAGCGCTTCTCGAAGGAGTACGTCAGTCAGGTCGAGCTGGGCAAGACGCGGCCGTCAGCGGCCGCACTCGAGTGGTTCGCCCACCGGCTCGGGGTCGACGCGCTGGAGCTCGCGGGGGAGAGCAGCGGCGCGGTCAGGGCGGCGTGCGAGGCGGCCGTCGCCCGGGCGGAGGCCGCGATCGAGGCCCACCGCTACGCCGAGGCGCTCGACGGGCTGAGCGGCACGCAGGCAAGCCTCGCGGCGGCCGGGGACACCCGGCTCGAGGTGCGCCACATGCTGACGCATTCCTGGGCCGCGCATCACGTCGGCCTGCTCGAGGAAGCCCTCGAGGAGCTGGCCCGGGCCGGCGAGCTCGCAGACGAGCTGCCCGACGGCGGTGACGTGCGAGCGCTCGCGCTCTTCCGGATGGGGGTCGTCCGGTTCAAAATGGGCAGCCTGGCGACCGCGGCGTCGCTGCTCGACGAATCGCTCCGCACCGCGGATGCGTGTGAGGCTCCGTCGGATGCGCTGCGCGCGCGCATCTACAACTGGCGGGCCAAGGTGCGCCGCCGCCAGAAGGACTTCACGGCGGCGGCGGAGGACGTGGCGCAGGCGCTCGAGCTGGCCCACGGCCTCAACGACGAGCGGGTGATGGCGGAGACGTACCTCGACGCGTCGCTGGTTGCCGAGCGGCGCAACGAGTACAGCCTGGCCCGCGAGTACGCCGAGCGTTCGAAGGTGCTCTTCGAGCGCGTGTCCGACCAGGAATACGTCGGCAAGCTCCTGAACAACCTCGGCCAGCTGCATGCAATCACCGGCAAGGCCGAGCAGGCGGTGCCGCTCCTGCGCGAGTCGTTCCGCATCGCGGTCGACCTCGACAACAGGATCGACGCCGCATTCGCCGCTTCATCGCTGGCCTCAGCCCGGATGCACACGGGGGATCTCGAAGGTGCCATAGAGAGTGCAAATCGCGCGATCGAGCTATTGCGCAACCGGGACGAATTCAGCGAAGAAGAGGGTAATGCCCGGATGGTCATGGGCAGAGCACTGCTGTCGCTCGACCGTGTTTCAGAGGCCGAGCAGGCGTTCAGGGCCGCCGCGAAATGCTTCGAGGCGGTTGAGACGGTGAGCCACATGGCCGGCGCATGGGTAGCGCTCGGTGATGTGGCCACTCGGAGAGGAGAGACCGGGAGTGCAGCGGACCACTATCGACGAGCAGCGGAGGCGCTGCAAGACGTTCGCTGGTAGTCCGGGGCGCCCACCCGGTGGGGCACGACTAAGGCAGGTGGGGGTATATGAAGTACCTTGCGCGCCGCCCGACGCTGTTTCTGTGGGTGATGGTTCTGGCCGTGTTCGTGGCCAGGGTGCACCACCACCACGGCGGCCGCGGCTTCCATCAGTGGTAGCCGCGTAGTTCTGCGGGCCGGGCCCCTCGTGGGTCCGGCCCGTTTACCATGCGCCGGATGTCCCGCCGCGACTACTACGAGGTGCTGTCGGTGCCTCGCGACGCCTCGGATGCCGACATCAAGAAGGCGTTCCGCGGGCTGGCCCGCGACCTGCATCCCGACCTGAACCCGGACGACCCGGCGGCGGCCGACCGCTTCAAGGAGGCGGCGGAGGCCTACGAGGTGTTGTCCGACCCGGAGAAGCGCGGCCGCTACGACCGGTTCGGCCACGACGGGCTCTCCGGCGCGCAGTTCCACACCGACCAGTTCATGGACTTTGGGTCGCTGTCCGATCTGCTGGGCGCGTTCTTCGGCGAGGATGTGCTGTTCGGCGGCCGGGCGGCGGAGCGCGGGCGCGATGCGACTGCGGCCATCGAGCTGTCGTTCGAGGAGGCCGCGTTCGGCGTCGAGCGCGAGGTGACCTTCCAGACGATCGGCGAGTGTGACCGCTGCGGCGGCGACGGCGCCGAGCCGGGCACGACCCCCGAGCGTTGCCCGACGTGCGAGGGCCGTGGCCGGATCCAGCGCGTGCAGCAGACCGCGCTCGGCCAGTTCGTCCAGACGCTGGCCTGCCCGGAGTGCCGCGGCCGCGGATCGATCATTGACACGCCGTGCACCACCTGCCATGGCGCCGGCCGGGTGGCGATGCAGCGTACGGCGACCGTCGCGGTGCCCGGCGGCATCGCCGACGGGCAGCGGATCAGCCTGCGCGGCCAGGGCGGCGCGGGCGCTCCTGGCGCACCGCCGGGCGACCTCTACGTGAGCGTCGGCGTGCGCCGCGACGAGCGGTTCGAGCGTGACGGCGACGATGTCGTCTCGGTCATCGACCTGCCGTTCACGCAGGCCGCGCTGGGCACCCAGATGACGGTGCCCACGCTGGACGGCGAGGAGCGCGTCGACCTGCCGGCGGGCACGCAGCCTGGCGATGTCATCGTGCTCCGCGGCAAGGGCGTCGGCCGGCTGCGCGGGCGCGGCCGGGGCGACCACCGCATCCATGTCAACGTGCTGGTGCCACGCCGGCTGACGGACGAGCAGCGCCGCCAGCTCGAGGCCTTCGAGCGGGATGCCGGACCGGACACCTACGCCGGCGACGGCTCGCTGCTGGGGCGGATCCGGGCAGCCTTCCGGTGAGGCGCTGGGCGCTGCGGGTGCCGGCGGCGCAGTCCGACGCCGCCCTGCTGCGGATGCTCGACCTGTTTCCCGGCGGCGTCGAGCAGGAGGAGGACGGTGATCACGTCGTCTTCGCCGGCTACGCGGACGAGCCGCCTGCGCCCGACCTCACCGGCACCCCGGTCGAGGAGGGCTGGGAGGATCGCTGGCGCGAGTATCACCGGCCCGTGCGGTCAGGCAGGCTGTGGATCGGCCCGCCCTGGTGCGAGCCGGAGCCGCCGGCGGTCGTGATCGATCCGGGCCGGGCGTTCGGCACCGGAGCGCACGGCTCGACGCGAGCGGCGCTGGAGCTGCTGCAGCGGCTCGAGCCGGCTCCCGCCCTCGACCTCGGCTGCGGATCGGGCGTGCTGTCGATCGCGGCGCTGCTGCTCGGCTTCGGCCCGCTGCTGGCGTTCGACATCGATCCGCTGGCCGTCGATGCCACGCGCCGCAACGCCGAGCGCAACGGGGTCGACGTGGAGGTCGCCCGGGCCGACGTGCTGACCGATCCGCTGCCGCCGGCGCCGCTGTGGCTCGCCAACCTCGAGCTGCACCTGCTGGAGCCGTTGCTGCGGCGCACCGACGTGCCGCCGCGCGTGCTGGTGTCGGGGCTGCTCGAGCGCCAGACGGTGGGCGGAGGCGAGCGGGTGATCGTGGACGGCTGGGCGGCGGAGCTGGTCGAGCGGTGACCCGCCACGTCTACCGCTTCTTCGCGCGCGAGGTGCAGGACGGCGTCGCCGTGCTGTCGGAGGCCGACACCCATCACCTGACCCGCGTGCTGCGCCTGCGGGTGGGCGATACTTGCGAGGTCGCCGCCGAGGGTCGCGTGCACCGGGCACGGGTCACCGAAGGCGGCCTGGAGCTGCTCGAGGAGGTTCGTGACGTGGCCAAGGCGCCGACCGTGACCGTGTGGATCGCCCAGCCGGGCGGGCGCTCGGACGAGGCGGTGGAGAAGCTGACCGAGCTGGGCGTCGCCCGCATCGGCGGCCTGGTCACCGACCTGCTGAAGGGCAGCTTCACGCAGACGCGCGTGGAGCGGTGGAAGCGGGTCGCCGAGGCGGCCGCCAAGCAGTCCAAGCAGGTGCAGGTGCCCGAGATCATGGGCATCGCCAAGTTCGCCGAGGTGTTGTCGCCCGAGGCCATCGTGCTCAACCAGGACGGCGCGTCGGGCGGGCTGGCCGACCGGGTGGTCGGACGCCGCGCAGCGACGCTGCTGATCGGCCCCGAGCCAGGCTTCTCTGACGCCGAGCTGCGGCTGGCGGGCGAGCGCGGCGTCGCCGTCGCCACGTTCGGCCCGGTCGTCCTACGCACCGAGACGGCGGCGATCGTGGCCGCGGCGCTCACGCTCCGCGAGATGGGATTTCTGGGATGACGTCGTTCGCGGTCCAGTTCCTCGGCTGCAAGGTCGCGCTGGCCGACTCCCAGGCCGTCCGCGAGCGGCTGGCCGCCGACGGCCACGCCGAGACCGGCCCCGCGGACGCCGACGTGCGCGTCGTCACCACCTGCTGCGTGACCAACGAGGCGCTCGCCAAGTCGCGCAAGGCCGTGCGCCGGGCGGCCCGCACCGCGCGCGAGGTGTACGTCACCGGCTGCGGCGCGAACCTGTCGGGCGATGGGCTGGCCGGACTGCCTGCCAACGTGCGGATCGTGCGCGGCGGCCACGACCGCGCCCCGACCGCGGTCTCCGAGGCGATCGGCGCCCTCGGCTGCGTGGGCGGCACGGCCCCGGCGTTCGGGCGCACCCGGGCCTACGTGAAGATCCAGGACGGCTGCTCGTTCGGGTGCTCCTACTGCGTGATCCCGTCGGTGCGCGGCCCGAGCCGCAGCCGCACCGCGGACGCCGTGCTGCGGGACGCCGCGCGCCGCGCGAGCCAGGGGCATCGCGAGCTCGTGCTGACCGGGATCAACCTCGGCTGCTTCCGCGACCGGGCGGCGGGCGTCGACCTGGCCGCGCTGCTCGGGAGGCTGGCGGAGCTGTCCGGCGTCGAGCGTGTTCGCCTGAGCTCGATCGAGGTCAACCACCTGACCGACCGGCTGCTGCGGGCGATGGCCTCCGACGGGCGGATCGCGCCGCACCTGCACGTGCCGATGCAGTCGGGCGACGACGGCGTGCTGGCCGCCATGCGCCGTCACTACACGTCCGCCCGGTTCCTGGCGAAGCTGGAGCGCGCCCGCCGGCTGGTGCCGGGCGTCAACCTGACGACCGACGTGATCGTCGGGCATCCGAGCGAGAGGGCCGACGCGTTCGAGGCGACCCTGGCCGCCGTGCGGGCGGCGGGGTTCAGCAAGGTGCACGTGTTCCCGTACTCGCCGCGCCCGGACACCCGGGACGGGGCGGACGATCCGGTGCCGCCGGCGGCCAAACAGGAGCGCTCGGCACGGCTGCGCCGGCTCTCCGATCGCCAGGGAGCGGCGCATCGGCGGTCGAAGCTGGGCGCCGTCGAGCGGGTGCTGGTGGAACCCGACCGTGGCGGCGGCTACTCCGCCGACTACACGGCGTTTCGCGTCGCGGACGCGCCCGAGGGGACTCTTGTCAGCGTGCTGGCAACCGGGCTCGAGTCCGGCGCGGTCGTCGGTACCATGTGCGCGTGATGCTCACCGACCAGATCCAGTCCGAGCTCCGCACGGCGATGAAGGCGGGCGACCGCACGCGGGTGGACGCGATCCGCCTGCTGATGTCGTCCCTGCAGAAGGCCGAGAAGGACAAGCCGGCGGGCGAGTTCGGCGACCGCGACGCCGAGGCGGTGCTGCGCCGAGAGCGCAAACAGCGGGTCGAGGCGGCGAAGGCCTATCGCGACGCGGGCCATGAGGAGCGGGCGGCGGCCGAGGAGGCAGACTTGCCGGTGATCGACGAGTTCCTGCCGCAGGCGATGGACGAGGACGAGCTGGCCGCGCTGGTCGACGCGGCGATCGCCGAGACCGGAGCGACGTCGATGCGCGACATGGGCAAGGTGATGGGCCTGGTCACACAGCGCGCCGACGGCCGCGCCGACGGCAAGACGGCGTCGGACCTCGTTCGCAGCCGCCTTTCGGCGTAGAATTGGAGAAGTGGCGCGACTCAAGTTGTCGGTCGGGCGCGACCTCGCAGCTGAGCTGGGGGGAGATCGCGACGCCGTGCTGGACGCGCTCGCCGAGCGGGCGGGCGTGCAGGTCTTCCTGCGCGGCAACGAGCTGACGCTGGACGGGGAGCAGAATGCCCTCGACCAGGCACGGGCGCTGGTCGACGGGCTGGCGGAGCTGGTCGACGAGGGGATCTCGGTGGGGCCGCAGACCGTGGACGCCGTCGCCGGTGTGCTGGACGCCAACGGCCAGGCGGCCGACGTGCTGCACGACGTCGTCTGGCGCCACCGCGGGCAGCGGGTGACGCCGAAGACCCTGGGCCAGAAGCGCTACGTCGACGCGATCCGCCAGAACACCGTCACGTTCGGCATCGGCCCGGCCGGGACCGGCAAGACCTACCTCGCGATCGCCCTGGCCGTGGCCGCGCTCTCCGAGCGGGAGGTGGCGCGGATCATCCTCACCCGCCCGGCGGTCGAGGCGGGCGAGCGGCTGGGCTTCCTGCCGGGCGACCTGCAGGCCAAGGTCGATCCATACCTGCGGCCGCTGTTCGACGCGCTGCACGACATGCTGGACGCCGACCGGCTGGCGTCCCACATGGAGAAGGGGATGATCGAGGTGGCGCCGCTGGCCTTCATGCGCGGGCGGACGCTGAACGACTCGTTCATCATCCTCGACGAGGCGCAGAACACCAGCCCCGAGCAGATGCAGATGTTCCTGACCCGCCTCGGGTTCGGCTCGAGGGTCGTGGTCACCGGAGACATCACCCAGATCGACCTGCCGCGGGGCCAGCGCTCGGGCCTGGTCAACGTCACCCGGGTGCTGCAAGGCGTGCCCGACATCGCGTTCATCAACTTCGACCACGCCGACGTCGTCCGCCACAAGCTGGTGCAGCGGATCGTCAACGCCTACCAGCAGCACACCGCGGCGATGGGCGAGGAGCGCCCCGAGTGACCGTCGCCATCGAGCTGGACAACCGCTCGTCGGCCGCGCTCGACGAGGCCGAGCTGCGGCGGGTGCTGGAGGCTGCGCTGGCCGCGGAGGGGGTCGACGACGGGGAGGTCGGCGTCGCGCTGGTGGACGAGCCGGAGATGGCCGAGCTGAACGCGGCGCACCGCGGCAAGCCGGTGGCGACCGACGTGCTGGCGTTCCCGCTGGACGGCCGCGACGCGATCCCCGGCGACCTGCCCCGCCAGCTGGGAGACCTGGTGATCTGCCCGGCCAGGGCCGAGGCGGACGGCACGCCGGTCGAGGTGCTGGTCGTCCACGGCGCCCTGCACCTGCTGGGCTGGGACCACGAGACCGACCGCGGCGAGATGCTCGACCGCCAGGCCGCCGTGCTGCAGGAGGTGGCGGGTGCCGCAGAGCCTTCGTAGCCGGGAGGAGGCGGTCCGCGAGGCCCGCCGGCTGGGACCGTTCCGGGCGGCGCGCCACGAGGCTGCCAGCCTCGTCACCAGCTTCAACTACGCGTTCGAGGGGATCATCTACGTCGTCCGCACGCAGCGGAATATGCGCGTGCACTTCGCGGTCGCGCTGGGCATCCTGCCCGTGTCGGTCGCCCTCGGGGTGACCCGGTTCGAGCTATTGGCAGTGATGTTGGCGGTCTCGTTCGTGCTGATCGCCGAGATGATCAACACGGCGCTCGAGAAGGCGATCGACGTGGCCACGAACTCCTTCGACCCGCTGGCCCGGGTGGCCAAGGATGTGGCCGCCGGCGCAGTGCTGGTCGCCGCCGTCAACGCGGTTTTCGTCGGCTACCTGGTGTTCGCCGACCGCCTGCGTGACCCCAGCCGTCACGCCATCGACACCGTGCGCGACTCGCCGGTGCACCTGACCGTGATCGCCGTCGCCGTGGTGACGATGCTCGTGATCAGCCTGAAGGCCGCCACGAACCGCGGAACGCCGCTGCGCGGCGGCCTGCCGTCGGGCCACGCCGCCGTCGCCTATGGCGGTTGGGTCGCAGTCACCTTCGCCGCCGCCGACTACGCCCACGGCCTGCTGATCTCGGGCATCTGCTTCATGATGGCGACGCTGGTGGCCCAGACCCGGGTCGAGGCCGGCGTGCACACCACCGGCGAGGTCGTGCTGGGCGGACTGCTGGGCGCGTCGGTGACGGCGCTGGTGTTCCGGCTGCTGACCTGAACGGCCGCGGGCGCCGCGTCTGCGTCGAAAACGGTCGCCTGCCACTGTGGTACCGTCGCCGTCAATCCGGGGGCCCCTGGACGCGGCTCGCAGCGCCCTTGCGGTCTGATATGGCGAGGAGGAGGTCAATCGTGGCGAAGTACCTGGTGAAGGCGTCCTACACGGTGGAAGGTGCGACCGGTGTCCAGCGCGCCGGAGGAGTGAGCCGGCGGGATGCTGTGGCAAAGATGGCCGAGGGCCTCGGAGGAAGCCTCGAGAGCTTCTACTTCGCCTTCGGCGAGACCGATGCCTACGTTATCCTCGACGTCCCGGACAACCGGACGGCGGCGGCTGCCTCGATCGCCGTCAACACGGCCGGCGGCGCGTCTGCGGAAGTCGTGGTGCTGCTGACGCCGGAGGAGATCGACGAGGCGGCGAAGCTCTCGGTCGACTACCGGCCGCCCGGCGCCTGACCCGCTGGGTGATGCCCAGCGCTAGGCGCGGTGAGCGGACGTCAGCTGCATGCCGCAGAGCTGGCAGCAGGCGCCGTGGTGGTCGTCCGCGACGATCACGCTGTGCCGGCAGAACGCTCGCTTGATCTGACGTGTGAACCGTGACATGCCGCCAGGTTCCCCGATCCTGGCGGCCGTGTCGGTACGGCCAGCAGGGGTGTGTGGTGCGGCCACCCACACTTATCGCCCGTACGGCATCAGGACTCCGGCGGGGCGAGCTTCCGGAGGTGTGTCATCTGATACGGTCGGCACGCCCAGCGCCTCGGCCCAGGGTCTCGTTGGTGCGACCGGAGGCGCGCTCTTGATGGTCGGGAGATGCACCTGACCGAGGGAGGTCGGCTATGAGTAGCACCGTCCACAGCGGCACCGACGTGCAGCCCTTCCGCACGGAGTTTCCGGGTGAGTCGTTGGACGAGCTGCGGCAGCGCATCGTTGCGACCCGCTGGCCCAGCAAGGAGCTCGTCGAAGACGCGTCGCAAGGCGTTCAGTTGGCGACGATGCAGGCGCTGGCACGCTACTGGGGGACCGACTACGACTTCGGGCGGGTCGATGCGCGGCTGAATGCGCTACCCCAGTTCAAGACCGAGATCGACGGGCTCGGCATTCACTTCATCCACGTCAAGTCGCCGCACGAGAAACTGATCATCACGCACGGCTGGCCCGGCTCCGTGATCGAACTGCTCGAGGTCGTGGGCCCGCTGACCGATCCGACCGCACACGGTGGCAGCGCCGACGACGCGTTCGATCTCGTGCTCCCGTCGCTGCCCGGCTACGGCTTCTCTGACCAGCCCCGCGAGGTCGGCTGGGATCCTGCCCGGGTCGGACGTGCCTGGGCGGAGCTGATGAGCCGGCTCGGCTACTCGCGCTTCGTCGCCCAGGGAGGCGATGTCGGCGCCGCTGTCACGGATGCGATGGGCCGCCAGGCGCCGGCGGGGCTGCTCGGCATCCATGTCAACCTGCTCGCGCTCGCGATCGCCTCAAG
>DATLLN010000217.1:0-7951 GCA_035537835.1 Gaiellales bacterium | reverse complement strand
GGGCTGGCGATCGACGCCCGCGCGCCGTCGGACGACGGCCTGCAGGCGCTGCTGGACGCCGTCGAGGCGTGTGCCGCGGCGGCCGCCTCACGCACGGGCTGCAGCGTCGATCTCGACCGGCAGTGGATCAGCCCCCCGGTGCGGATGTCCGAGCGCGTCCGCGCAGCACTGGCCGATGCCGCGGCGGCGGCCGGGGTCGCCGTCGCCGAGCTGCCGTCCGGCGCCGGCCACGACGCCGGCGTGCTGGCCGCGGCCGGCGTGGACGCCGGGATGCTGTTCGTGCGCAGCCTGAACGGCGGCGTCAGCCACCGCCCCGACGAGCTGTCCGCCGAGGACGACGTCGCCGGTGCGATCGGCGTCCTGGCCGGCGCGCTGGCGACGCTGGCCGGGGCTTGGTAGTGTCGTTACAACCGTTATGACGACCCCCGTAGCCTCACCGTCAGAGCGATCCGAGCGCCGCCGCCGCGAGGTCTGCGTGGCCGCCCGGACGGTGATCGTCCGCCAGGGGCTGGAGGCGACGACGCTGCGCGACATCGCCCGCGAGGGCGGGTTCACGACCGGTGTCGTCAGCCATTACTTCCCCGATAAGACGGCCGTCATCGTCGGCACGTTCACCTTCGCGGCCGAGGAGTGGAACATCCTCGTCCAGCGCACCGTGACGGCCGCGCCGACGGCGGAGCAGGCCCTCGTCAACCTCGTCCGCGTGTCGATCCCGACCGACCCGGTCTACCGCGCGGAGTGGCGGCTTTGGTCGGAGATGTGGACGTACGCCGAGCGTGACCCCGACTTCGCCGAGCATCTCGTCGACTCGGACTCCGCCTGGGAGCGGTTCGTCCGCGACGCGCTGGTGCGCGCCGGCGATGCCGGGCTGATCCGCGCGGATCTCGACATCGCCACCGAGGCCGCGGTGTTCGCCCGGCTGGTCGACGGCCTCGGCCTGCGCTCGTCGCTGAGCGGCCGCTGGACGGCGGCCCGCCGCCAGCTGGTGCACCACATGGCGACGCTCGGCGTGTCCGAATCGCTGCTGGCGCAGATGCTGGAGGACTCGTGAGCGGCCGGCGGGTCGTGATCAGCGGCGGCACCGTCGCCACCGACTACGGCGTGTTCGAGGCCGACGTCGTGATCGAGGACGGCCGCGTGGCCGCGATCGCCGACGGCGCGGGCCGCAACGGCGCCGACGAGGTGATCGACGCGACGGGGCTGGTCGTGATGCCGGGCGCGATCGATCTGCATGCGCACTTCGAGGACCCCGGCCACACCGAGCGAGAGGACTTCACCACGGGCACCATGTCGGCCGCCGCCGGCGGCATGACCACGATCATGGAGCATCCGCTGACCTATCCACCGGTGACGACGCGGGAGCTGTACGTCGAGAAGCGGGAGATGGCCAAGCGCAAGGTCGTCATCGACTTCGGCCTGTGGGGTGCGCTGACCGCGCCGTCGATCCCCGAGATCGCGGGCCAGCACGAGGAGGGCGCCGGCGGCTTCAAGGCGTTCATGCCGATCTCCGACCCCTCGTACCCGCACGTCACCGACGCCGAGTTCCTGGACGGCATGCGCGAGGTCAAGGCGGTCGGCGGCCTGGTGCTGGTGCACGCCGAGAGCGACTCGCTGCTGCAGGCCGGGCTCGCCCGGATGAAGGCCGCGGGCCGCACCGACCCGATGGCCCACCACGAGTCGCGGCCGGCGTTCGTCGAAGAGGAGGCCGTCCACCGGGCGCTCTACCTCGCCGCCCACGCCGACGTGCGGATCCAGATCGTGCACGTCTCCAGCCCGGTCAGCGCCGAGCTCGTGAAACAGGAGAAGCTGCGCGGCCGCCCGGTGTCGATGGAGATCTGCCCGCACCACCTGACGCTCGACCTGGACGACCTCGTCCGGCTCGGGCCCTACGGCGTCTGCGCGCCGGCGCTGCGCGAGCGGGAGCTGGTCGAGCGCCTGTGGGCGTACGTGCTCGACGGCACCGCGGACTGCCTGATCTCCGACCACAGCGCCTACACGCTGGAGGAGAAGGAGGGCGGCTGGGAGGACATCTTCGAGGCGCTGCTCGGCTGCCAGGTGATCCAGGAGACGGTGCCGGTGGTGCTCGACGAGGCCTATCACCGGCGGGGGATGCGGCTGGACGCGTTCGCCCGCTTCGCCTCGACCAACCCGGCGCGGATCGCCGGCCTCTACCCGCGCAAGGGCACGCTGCTGCCCGGCTCCGACGCCGACATCGCGATCGTCGACCTCGACTCCGAGTGGGTCGTCGACGCCCGCAGCCAGCAGTTCTCGAAGAACCCGTGGTCGCCGTTCGACGGCCGGGCGCTGCGGGCGCGCGTCGTGCGCACTCTGCTTCGCGGCGAGACGGTGTACGCGGACGGCGAGATCGTCGCCGAGCCCGGATCGGGCCGGTTCCTGTCGTGTCACGACGACTACTCGCTGGGCGGCGCGCCCAGGGCAGCGGCGGCGGGGTGAGCGGATGTTCCGGCTGGCGCTGATCAACCCGAACACCGACGAGGTGCACACGATGGCGATGCTCGGCGTCGCGCGCGGCGTGCTGCCCGAGGGCTGCGACGTGACGGCGATCAACCCCACCCGCGGGCCGTCGTCGATCGAGAGCGAGGCCGATGCGGTGATCGCCGCGGCCGAGGTGGCGGCGCTTGTGCAATCGTTGGAGCCCCACGACGCCTACCTGATCGCGTGCTTCGGCGACCCCGGCCTGGACGCCGCCCGCGAGCTGACCTCGGCGCCGGTCGTCGGCATCGGCGAGGCGGCCTACGCCGCGGCGGCCCTCGTGTCTAAACGGTTCGGCATCGTAACAACGCTGCCCCGCGGCATCCCGGCGCTCGAGGAGGCGCTCGAGTTCCGCGGCGTGCGCGCGTCGTGCGTCGGCATCCTGCCGCTCAACATCCCGGTGTCGGAGCAGGGCAGCCACCATCCGGACACGACGCCGGCGATCGTCGAGGCGGGCAGGAAGCTGGTCGAGGAGCACGGGGCCGAGGCGCTGATCCTGGCCTGCGGGGGCATGGCCGACGTGTCCCGCGCGGTGCAGGATGCGACGGGCGTGCCCGTGTGCGACGGCGTCTCGTTCGGCGCGATGCTCGCCTACTCGCTCTGGAGCTGCGGCCTGCACACGAGCAAGGCCGGTGCGTATGCCGATCCCGAGCAGATCGCGTACGTCGGCATGGAGGACGCCTAGGTGATGGCGGCGACCTTTCGTGAGTACGGCGGCCCCGAGGTGATGCTCTGGGAGGAGCTCGACGACCCGGCGTGCGGCCGCGACGAGGTCGTGATCCGCGTCCAGGCGTGCGGGCTGAACCACAGCGACCTCGACTCGCGGGCCGGCACCTCCCGCTGGCCGTTCCCGATGCCCTGGGTGCTGGGTGCCGAGTTCGCCGGCATCGTCGAGGCGGTCGGCGACGACGTCGAGGGCATCGCCCCGGGCGATGCCGTGACCGCCTACCAGCAGTACGCGTGCGGCCGCTGCGCCGCCTGCGGGCGCTGGCGCTCGGATCTGTGCGAGCGGTTCGTGGTGTTCGGCACCGATCGCTGGGGCGGCTACGCCGAGCTGGTGTCGGTGCCCGCGCGGGCGGTGCTGCCGCTGCGCTCGGCGGATGACGTGGTGACCGCCGCGGCTGCCCAGTGCGTCGTCTCGACGGCCTGGTCGATGGTCGTCTCGGTGGCCGCCGTGCGGCCGGGCGAGACGGTGCTGGTGCCGTCGGCGTCCGGCGGGGTCGCCGGCGCGGCCGTCCAGGCGGCGCGGATCGCCGGCGCGCGCGTGATCGCATCCGTTGGCTCGTCGGACAAGGTCGAGGCGGTGCGCAAGCTGGGCGCGGACGTCGTGTTCTGCTATCGCGACGTGCCGGTGGCCGAGGCCGTCGCCGAGGCGACGGACGGGGCGGGCGTCGACGCCGTCGTCGACACAACCGGCGGGCCGCGGTTCGCCGAGCACCTGGCCGCGATGGCGGTCGACGGCCGACTGGTCACATGCGGCGCCCACGCCGGCGAGGTCGTGCCGCTCGACATCATCGAGCTCTTCCGCCACGGCCACCGGGTCCTCGGCTTCCGCGTTGCCACGCCCGACGAGATCCGCGACGCCCTGCTGATGGCGCTGGACGGTAGGATCTCCGTCCCGGTCGACAGGACGTTCCCGCTCAGCGAGGCGGCGGCCGCCCACGCGTACATGGACGAGCGCCGGCATGTCGGCAAGATCGTGCTGGTGGCGGCATGACGACGATCTGCTACCTGGCGCACTGCCTGCTCAACGCCAACTCGAAGGTCGACGAGGGTGCCCGCTGCTCCGGCGTCTGGTCGCCGGTGGTCGGGATGCTGCGCGAGCGCGGCGCGGTGATCCGCCAGATGCCGTGCCCCGAGCTCGCGTTCGGCGGCACCCGCCGGTTCTGGGCGGTGCGCGAGCAGTACGACACCCGCGCCTTCCGCGCGCACTGCGAGCGGCTGGCCGCGCCGCTGGCCGCGCAGATCCGGGCCGACCTGGAGCAGGGCGATCGCGTTGTCATCGTCGGCATCGACGGCAGCCCGACGATGGGTGTCGAGCTGACGGCGTCCAGCGACGACTGGGGCGGCCGGCCCGACAAGCCGCTCGACGAGGACTACCCGGTTCGCCCGGGTGCGGGGCTGTTCACCGAGATCCTGCTGGTCATGCTCGCCCAGGACGCTCCGCGGATCCGCGTCGTCGGCGTCGGCCAGGACCTGCTCGACTACGACGAGGCGCGGGAGATGGCCAAGCTGCGGGAGGTGGTCGCCGATGCGCGGTGACGGTCGCTCGCGCCGGATCCTGGTGGTGCCGGACTCGGTGGTCAATCCCGCGGACGGCCGCACCGATCACCTGAGCGCCTTCGCCGACGAGGGCTGGGGCGTGGTCGCGCTGGGACCGCCGGGGCTCGTGCCGGTCGCCCGCGACGCCTGGATGGAGGCGATCGTCGACCAGGTCGTCACCTTCATCGACGACGGGTACCTGGTCGTCCTCGCCGAGGGCGACGACCCGGAGTCCGAGCGCTTCAGCCGTGCGCTGCGCGAGGCGGGCCGCGACGTCAGCGGTCACATCGACCTTCCCGAATAGCCGACTAGGATTCGGTTCCACCGGCCGGCGGAAGGAGGCGAGTGCAGGCGCCGGTCTCTCCGGGAGGGATGCTGCGAGGAATGGCGGTCGGCGCCGACCGCGTCGCCCTCGTGCGCATGGAGACCTGCCCCGCGGGCAGCTGCCTGACTCGCGTGGTCGAGGCCGAGGTCGACCGCCGCGGAGCCTACGAGCTGGAGGTGCCGCCGGGATCGGCCCCCACCGCCCGCGGCGCCGACTGCGCGCTGACGTACGAGCTGCGGCAGCTGGATGCACGCGGGCGCACCGAGGACGACCCGATCGAGGAGGTGCTGCTGACCGCGGAGCTGGAGCACGGTTCTGCGGAGGAGCGCGGGCAGTTCGGCGACCGGCTGATCAGCCGCTTCGGCGCGCGCCGATTCCACATCGAGCTCGCCGAGGCCGACGTGCAGGGCGGCGGCCGCGTCTCCGGCCGGGTGCACGCGAACAGCGACCGGCTGCCCGACGGGCTGGTCGTCGGCTGCCGGTGCCAGGAGGCGTGGCGGCTCGACGGGCGCGGCCGGTTCCGCAACATCAACGCCCCGCCGCTGTGGCATCACGTCACGCTGTGGGAGCAGCGCGCTGACCTCGAGTGGCGCGAGGGCGCGCACTGGGCGGCGTTCGCCTTCGACCTGCCGGCGGCGCTGCCGCCGGCAATCGAGGGCCGCTCGATCGCCTTCCGCTACGAGATCGAGGCCAGCACGCGAGGCCGGCTGGGGCTGCGCGAGCGGGCCGCCGAGACGCCGATCGGCTTCGACGTGGTTACGCGTTGACACCGTCCGCCGCCGCGTGAGAGCGTCCCCGGCCACATGGCGGTGAACGTCGACATCCTCGGCCCTGCGCCGGTCGATCCGATCGCGACGCAGCACATGGTGCCGATGCGTGACGGCACCGAGCTGGCCACCGACGTCTACCTTCCCGAGGGAGCCGGCCCGTTCCCGGCCGTGCTCGTACGGCTGCCCTACGACAAGAATGGCCGCTACTGCTGGATGCCGTTCATCGCCCGGCACTTCATCGGCCGCGGCTACGCGTTCCTACCGCAGGACGTCCGCGGCAAGTTCGGCTCCGGCGGCGACCCGCTGGCGTTCGTCAACGAGGTGCCCGACGGCTACGACACGATCGAGTGGATCACCTCCCAGCCCTGGTCCAACGGCGACGTTGGCATGTGGGGCGACAGCTACTACGGGTTCACCCAATGGGCCGCGGTCGCCTCCGGCCACCCGGCCCTGAAGGCCATCGTCCCGCGGGTCACGATCATCGACATCGACTCGTGGCTGGAGGGCGTGACGCCGCTCTACGGCGCCCACTACCTGGCGGAGTACTGGACCGACCACAACACCAACGAGTGGCCGATCGACTGGAGCAGGCGGCCGCTGGCCTCGGTGTTCGACGAGGGCTTCCAGCAGCTCGGGCGGCGCTGCGCGTCGTTCGACTACGTGCTGGAGCGCTCCCGGGGCGCCCCGCGGGCGCCCATCTACCCCGGCGACCATCCGTTCGAGGTGCTGCGCATCCCGACCCTGCACGGTGTCGGCTGGTTCGACAACATCACGCCGCCGCACATGCTCGACTACGAGGCGCTGATCCGGAACCCGGAGACAGCGCCGTACCAGTACCTGCATGCGGGCTCGACCGACCACGAGAACTACCAGATCGAAAAGGCGCCGATCCCCGAGCGCGACGACCACGCGAAGCACGACGACGCGCTGGCGGAGATGCTCCCTCGCTACCTGGGTCCGGCGCTCGACTTCTTCGACGCCTTCCTGTCGGGTCGCACCGACCCCGCGGCCGTGCCGCGCGTGCGGTGGCACCTGCCGCGGGAGGGCTGGCGGGACTCCGAGTGCTGGCCCCCGCCCGGCGCGCACGAGCTGCGGCTGTACCTGGCCGACCCCGAGCTGGCCGATGGGGCCCTGCCCGGCGGGTCACTGGTTGCGGAGCCGGGCCCCGACGGCGCGGCCACCTGGACGCACGACCCAGGGGATCCGGTGCCGTCGACGCTCGTGGATCCGTTCTCCGCCGTATTCGAGTACCCGGACGAGCGCGAGGTCGAGGGCCGGGCGGACGTGATGGTCTTTACGACGCCGGCGTGGGACGAGCCGGTGACGCTCGCCGGCCGCGTCGTCGCGCACCTGCGGGTGGCCGGCGACGGGCCGTCGATGTACCTGCACGTCAAGCTCGTCGACGTCGGGCCGGACGGGCAGGCGCACACGCTGCTCTACGGCCAGCAGGTGGTCGAGCGGCCTGGCGGCGGGGTGACCGCGGAGGTGTACCTCGGGCACACCGGCCACCTGGTCGAGCCGGGGCGGCGGCTGCGCCTGCACGTCGCAACCAGCGACTTCCCGGTGTTCCTCCTGCACCCGGGGACGGACGAGAACCCGTGGGATGCGACCGAGACCCGCACCAACCGCCAGACGCTGGCGACCGGCGGCGAGCCGGCCTCGTACGTCAGCCTGACCGTGCTGTGAGCGCCCGCTGAAGCGGGCCGAGGTCGGCGGCGGGCGGTTCGCCCGGCGCCGGGCGCGGGACATGCGCGCGCACCAGGTCGTACGCGCGTCGCGTGCCGGAGCCGAGGTCGCCGCTGCGGCCGCGCAGGTCGACCGCCTGGGCCGCCAGGTACAGCTCGCCCGCGGCGATGTACGCCGCCAGGTCGTGCATCTCGGCGAGCCGGCGCGCGCTCAGCGTGGTCGGGATCACCCGGTCCTCGATCCCCTCGGCGGTGCTCGTGGTGGGTACCTCGAGCGTGGTCGGCTGGGCGAGCAGCCGCGCCTCGGCGGCGGCCGCCGACACCCCGTAGACGACGATACCGTGTCCGTCGGAGCTGGATGAGTCGTCCTCGCGCAGGCCGGTGGGGAGGCCGCTGAACGCCGAGTACACGAGCTT
>DATLLN010000216.1:0-4134 GCA_035537835.1 Gaiellales bacterium | reverse complement strand
GCGGGCGGGCATCCGGGGTGGGCGGCGCGCGGGCGTGGATGGGCCGCCCCCGCCTCCGCCACCGCCGCCGTCCGAGCCGTCCGAGCCGTCCTCGCGCGCCATCGCCCGCAGCAGCCACCAGAGCAAGAGCGTGCCCGGGATGTGCAGGCAGATCACGGCGAGGAACAGGACCGCGCTCACAGCCGTCCAGTCTACCGGCAGGTCAGAGCGCGCTCTCGACGGCGCCGATCGACGCCTCGAGCTTGTCCAGCATCTCGTCGATCTCGGTGTCCGAGATGATCAGCGGCGGTGCCAGCATCACCGCGTCCATGTGCCGGTTGACGATCGGCGTCGGGCACGAGTAGATCATCAGGCCGCGCTCCCGCGCCGCCCTGGCCACCCGCCCCGAGATCCGCTCCGACTCGGCGAACCGCTGACCGGTCACCGGATGCCGCAGCTCGATGCCCTGCAGCAGCCCGCGGCCGCGCAGCACGGCCATCATCGGGTGCGCGGAGGCCATCCGCTCGAGCTCGGCCCGGATCCGTTCGCCCTTGCCGGCGGCACCGGCCACCAGGCCCTCGTCCTCGATGGTGTCGATCACGGCGCAGCCGACCGCGCAGCCCAGCGGATACCCCGAGAACGTGTGGCCGTACGAGAACCCGGTCGGGGAGCTCCCGACGACCTCGCGCACCGTGCGCGTCGCGACCATCCCCGAGAGCGGGATGACGCCGCCGCCGATGCCCTTGCCGAAGGTGACGATGTCCGGCAACGCACCGTCGTGCTCCACCGCGAACCAGCGGCCCGTGCGGCCGAACGCGGTGATGATCTCGTCGGCGACGAGCAGGACGTAGTACCGGTCGCAGACGTCGCGAACCGCCTGCAGGTAGCCCGACGGAAGCTCGACGGCGGCACCGGAGGAGCCGGTCACCGGCTCCAGGATGAATGCCGCGATGTGGTCGGCGCCGCGGGACAGGATCGCGGCCTCGAGCTCGGCCGCGCCCTCCTCGGCGGTCAGGCTGTTGGGGACGGCCGCGTACTTGTGCAGCAACGGCTCGAACGGTGCCCGCCAGCGCGACCCCGACAACGACAGGGCACCCAGGGTCGAGCCGTGGTACGACGTCACCCGGGACAGGAAGTCCAGCTTCGCCGGCTTGCCGCACAGCTCCCAGTAGAGCACGGCCAGGTGCATCGCCGACTCGTTGGCCTCGGAGCCGGACGAGTTGAAGAAACACCACTCGAGATCACCCGGTGCGACGCGCCGCACGCGCTCGGCGAGCTCCAGCATCGGCTCGTTGCGGAACGAGAACCGGTAGGTGAAGTTGAGCACCTCGGACTGCCGCTTGAGCGCCTCGACGACCCGCGGATGGCCGTGGCCGAGCAGCATCACCATCGCGCCGCCGCACGCGTCCAGATACGAGGTGCCGTCCTCCGTCTCGATTCGGCAGCCGGCGGCCCGGACGGCGATCGGCAGCGCCTCGCCCGCAGTCATCGAGTAGTCGGTGCGCATGTCGGTCGCGCTCACCTGCGCAGTGTTCCAGATCGGCGCCGGACGGCGCGTCGCGTCAGCGCTTCGCCGGAGCGCCCGCGCGGATCGCCGCGCGGATCCGGCCGAGCACCGGCGGCGAGAGCGACGAGTCGTACTCGACGTAGAGCTTGCCCGATGCCTCGTTCCCGTCCAGCGGCGTGGGCAGCTGCGCCACGCGCGATGCGAACCGCACCAGCGGCACGCGCGCGATCACCATGACGAAGCGCCCGGCATCGTTGTCGAAGCGGTACGCCGCGACGATCCGCCTGCGGATCGGGTCGAACCGCGCACCGGCGGTGTCGTAGGGCACCAGCGTGAAGCCGTTGGCATGGAAGGCGGCGATCATCCGCTTGACGCCGATCCCCTGCTTGCCGACGGCCGGCAGCAGGTTCGGCTGCGGGTTCGACCCGCTGGTCGCCGGCGGCGTCGGCTTGACGACATCGTCGGACTGGAACGGCCAGGTCACGGCCACGGCGACGAGCAGCGCCGAGCCGATCAGCGACAGGATCGCAAGCACCGCCATCAGGCTCAATCGCCGCCGTCGCGGCGGATGTGCGCTGATGCTCATCCTGCAGAAAGCGTACGAGCGCACGCGATGGTTGGCTAGACGGCTACGCGAGCACGATCGCGCGCGCCTGCCCGGGCGTTGCCGCCGGCCGCCCGGCGAGCCGGCCCGTTTCGGCGGCCCGCTCGACGAACTCGGCGTTGCTGGTCGCCAGCACGCCCCGGGAGATCATCACATTGTCTTCCATGCCAACACGGACGTGGCCGCCCGCTGCGATCGCCAGCGACGTCATCGGCAGTTGCGCCCGGCCGACGCCGATGGCCGACCAGCTCGACCCCTCGGGCACGCCGCCCGCCAGGTGCAGCAGGTTCCGGGCCGTCGCCGCAATGCCCCCGGGAATGCCCATCACGAACTGGAACCACATCGGCGTGCGCAGCAGCCCCTCCTCCGCCAGCCGCAGGCAGAACTCGACGTGCGAGACGTCGAAGCACTCGAGCTCCGGTTTGACCCCATGCTCCAGGCAATCCTCGGCGAGCGCGCGGAGAAACGGCGGCGGGTTGAGGAACACGCCGTCGCCGAAGTTCAGCGTACCGGCGTCGAACGAGCACAGATCGGGCCGCAGCGAGACCACCGCGAGCCGGTCGGCCTCCTCCATCGACCACGAGCCGGCCGTCGTCAGGTTGATCAGCAGTTCTGGAGCGGCGTCGCGCACGGCGGCGACCGTCTCCCGGTAGCGGCCGAGGTCCATCGTCGGGCGGCCCTCCGCGTCGCGCACGTGGATGTGGATCACCGCGGCGCCGGCGGCCGCCGACGCCGCGGCCTCGGCGGCGATCTCGCCGGGCTCGTAGGGGACGTACGGGGTGCGCTCGCGGGTGGTGTCGGCGCCGGTCGGCGCCACGGTGACGACGAGCGGCTCGCTCAAAGCGATTGCGGCGGCACCGCGAGCTCGGCCTGCAGCTCGATCAGCGTGCCGCGCTCGCCGAGGGCCGCGATCGCGTCGCGCAGCGCGTCGCCCACCTCGGCAGCGTTGGTGACCCGGCGGTAGCCGACGCCGTATCCGGCCGCCATCGACTCGAAATCCGGCCCCCGCAGTTCGACCGCGGTTGCCCGGCCGTAGGCCTCCATCTGGTAGTTCCGGAGCACGCCGAAGCAGCTGTCGTTGACCAGCAGGGTGACGAAGTGCAGGCCGTTCTGCGCGGCGGTCGCAAGCTCGTGGCCGCCCATCTGAAATCCGCCGTCGCCGACGATCGCGACCACCGGCCGGCCGGGGTCGGCGGCAACGACGCCCAGAGAGGTCGGCATCGCCGATCCCAGCGCGCCGCTCATCGGATAGCAGAAGCCGCCCGGCACCTTGGCGTCCTGGTACAGCACGCCCCAGTACCCGAGGATCGTCATGTCCGAGATGGCGACGGCGTCGTCCGGCAGCGCATCCTCGATCTGGCGGATCAGCTCGCGCTCGTCCTCGAAGCCGTGGGCCGCAACCTCCGCCTGCCGGCCCGAGAGCGCCGCGCGCGCCTCGCCGGCACCGTCGCGCGCCCCCGCCGGCGGCGACAGCTCCAGCAGCGCGTCGCAGAACAGCCCGACGTCGGCCACCACGCCCTCGGCCACCGGGCAGTTGCGGCCGATCCGTGAGGGGTCGAGGTCGACCTGCACCATGGCCGCGGGGAAGCCGACGGCCCAGTGGCAGGTGTACTCCTCCGCGAACCGCGTTCCCAGGGCGATGCAGACGTCCGAGTCCTCGATCAGGCGTCGAACCGAGGGCTCCTCCTCGGACGAGCCCGCGTGCAGCGGATGCCCGGGCGGCATCACACCCTTGCCGTTGAAGCTGGTGACAACGGGCGCGTCCAGGGCCTCGGCTAGCGCGACCACCCGATCGGCGGCGAGCCGCGAGCCGCCGCCGGCGAACACCAGCGGCGCACGGGCGCCGTCGAGCAGCGAGCGCACGCGGGCGACAGCCGCCGGGTCGGGCGCCGGCGGCGCAAGCCGCGTGACGCGGCCCACCGCACCGTCGGCCGGCTGCTTCAGCAGGTCGGTCATCACCTCGATCATCGCCGGGCCGGGGCGGCTCGCGATCGCCGTTAGGGCCTCGTCGACCGACGCGGCGAGCGCGCGCGGTGTGCCCGGG
>DATLLN010000215.1:0-2267 GCA_035537835.1 Gaiellales bacterium | reverse complement strand
TCCGTCGAGGAGCCCGGCGCCAGCACCCGCACGTCGACGTCCGGCGCGACCTCGGCCGCGTGGCGGAGGAACTCCTCGGGCGGCCGGCTGCTATGGCCGGCGGCGTCGCGGCCGGAGGTCATCGGAGCCAGCGTGCCCCAGTGGATGGGGATCGCGACGCGCGGGCGGAGCCGGACGAGCGCCTCGGCGGCGGTCGCCGGGCTGAGGTGCCCCTCCGGCAGCCGCGGGCCCCAGCCCCAGATCGGGAGCAGCGCCAGGTCGAGGCCGCCGTCGCCGATCTCGCGCATGCCGGCGAACAGGTCGGTGTCGCCTGCGAAGAAGACGGTGCTGCTGCCGGCGATGCGGTAACCCAGGCACGGCGCCGTCGTTCCGAACGGCAAGCGGTCGCCCTCATGCTCGGCGTGGGTGGCGGTCACGGTCAGCGCGCCGATCCGCACGTCGGCGCCCTCGTCGATCTCGATCACCCGCCGAAAGGCCTTGCGCCGCAGCAGCGCCCCGGCCCCGCGGGGGACGACCATCGGCATCTCCTCACCCAGCTTCGCCAGCGAGGGCGGATCGAGGTGATCCATGTGCGCGTGCGAGATCAGCACCGTGTCCACGCCGCGCAGCGCGTCCGCCGGCACCGGCCCGCGGCGGCGCAGATGGGCGACGCGGCCGCGGAGGACGGGGTCGGTCAGCAACCGCACCCCGTCCATGTCGATCAGCACCGTCGCGTGGCCGACGTAGGTGATCCGCATCGGCCACAGCCTAGAGCCGTCGCCTACGCGGAGGCCTCCGCCTTCTCGTCCGGCTTCGCCGGCTCAACCCGCCGCCACACCGCGCGGCCGACGAGGAATGCGATCCCCGCCAGGATCCCCAGCGGCAGCACCAGGCCGGCGCCCGCGATCACCGTGGTCACCACGTCCAGCGAGTAGCTGCCCGCGTCGCGGAACGCCTGGCTGATCGCGTTCGGCTCGGATGGGGTCGCGGCTGCCGCACCCGACTGCTCGAACGTCAGCGTGATGGTCGACATCGAGGCCTGGTCGCGCAGGTAGCGCACGCGGCCTTCGAGCTGCTCGATCGCGCCCTGGACGCCGGACAGCTGCGACTGCACGCGGATCGTGTCCGTCACGGTCGCGGCATCGTTCATCAGCCGCAGCAGCACCTTCTCCTGCGCCTGCAGGTTGGTCAGCCGGGCGTTGAGGTCGATGTACTCCGGCGTCACGTCCTGGCCGTTGACCGAGCGGCTCGTCACCTTACCGTCGCCCAGGTGCTGGACGTTGCCCATCACCGCGGGGAAGCTCGCCGACGGCACGCGGATGACGATGTGGCCGGTGCGCTGCCTGTCGCCCTCGACCTCGCTGGACACCACATAGCCGCCGGCCTCCGACGCGATCGTGTTGGCCTGCGTGACGATGCTGTCGAAGGCGTCGTGCCCGATCTCCAGCGTCAGCGTGCCGGTCTTGACGATCAGCGGTCCGAACGGCTCGCCTCTCGCGCTGGTGTCCGTTTTCACCGCCTGGGTGTCCGACTCCGACGGCACGGCCGTGCCGAACCCGAGCGCGCTGCCGTCGCCGGCGGCCACTGCGCCCGGTGCGTGCTTGGCAGCCGCCGACGAGCCTCCGCCGCCGGCCGACGATCCCGACGACCCGTTGCCCGAGCACCCCGCCACCGCGCAGGCCACCACAAGGGCCGCGGCCATCCCTGACATCCATGTCCCTCGAACGCGCATTGCCTCCTCCGATTCTGGTTTCGCAGAAGGTCGGACGGCCCGCTCCCCGAAACGGTTCCCGTGTTACCGATCTCGCCCATCCGAGCGTAGACTTCGTCCATGGACCACCCTGAGACCTTGCCCGAGAAGGCGACCGCTCCGCCCAGCCGCCAGCAGCGCGGTCAGGCCGAGGCGGCGGAGCTCAGGGAAGGCTGGCGGCGGCTCGGCCGCGCGGCGACCATCGTCGCGATCATTACGAGCCCCGCGGTGTTCGTGTGGTTCGACTCCGTGCTCGGCTGGTCGGCGCTGGCCTCGCTGGCCGCCGCCATCGTCACCGTGATCATCTTCCGCGGGTTCTTCGACGTTGTCACCCGCTGGATGATCCCGTGGCCGAGCACCTTCGGCATTGCCGACCCGGAGACGCTGCAGAACGAGGTCGTCGCCCGCCGCCGCCTGTGGTGGTGGCGCAGCTTCTTCAAGCTGTGGGTGTGGCTGATCCTGATCGGGATCCTCGCCTACCTGGTCGGCAGCCTGCTCTGGAACGCGCTGGGCACCCAGACGCAGAGCTACCTGCTGG
>DATLLN010000214.1:0-3534 GCA_035537835.1 Gaiellales bacterium | reverse complement strand
TTGGATCCAAACTATGGCCGAGCGCACCGCCGATCCCTACCGCGACCTGGACGTCATCGACGCCCACGCGCCGCGCGTCAACCAGGCCGTGATCGGCGCCGTGGCGCTGCTGGCGGTGGCCACCGGATGGTGGCCGCTGCTCGGGCTGCTCTGCCTCCAGCTGGTGCTCGGCCTGACCATGGGCCGCCGCTGGTGCCTCGCCTGCGTCGCCTACTTCGAGTTGCTGCAGCCGCGCATCGGCGAGGGACCGCTGGAGGACGCGCGGCCCCCCCGCTTCGCCAACATGATGGGCGCCATCGTGCTGGGCGCCGCCACCCTGGCCTACGCCGTCGGCGTCCCGCTCGGCGGGGCCGTGCTCGGCCTGCTGGTCGCGGGACTGGCGCTGCTCGCCGCGGTCACCGGGCTCTGCACGGGCTGCGAGATCTACCGGCTGGGCGCGCGCCTGCGCGGCATCGGCTCGCGCCGCATCACGCGGATCGACCCGGCCGACGTCGGCGGTGTCACCGACGGCGCCATCGTCCAGTTCACGCACCCGCTCTGCTCCGACTGCCACCGCCTCGAGCGCGACCTCCGTGGCCAGGGCCGCAGCGTGATCACCGTCGACGTCCGCCACCGCCCGGACCTCGCACGCAAGTACGGCGTCGCCATCGTCCCGACGGCGATCGCGGTCGACGCCGCAGGCGCCGTGCGCTCGCGAATCGCCTGAATCTCCCCCCTTAAGGGGACGCGACCTCCCCCTGCTTGGCGGCACAATCCAAGTGTGCGCGTACGGGCACGTGCGCGTACAGGGAACGGGTCGTGAGCGCTCTCTGGGGTCAGATCCAGGGTTTTGCGCACTATCACGGTCCGGCCGAGGCCTCGGTTGGAGCCCCGAGGCCTCGGCATCCCTGCCTCAAGACGGTGTCGGGCAGTCCCCGGGTGCCCGACACCGTTCTTCTGCGCGGCGGCCGCGGAGCAGGATGAACGGCGCCGCGAGCAGGATCGCGGCGGCGAGCAGCAGGGCCCACTCGATCGACGCCGCCGACGCCACCACGCCGATCGCCAGGCCACCGGCGATCTGACCGGCCGCGTTCGCCTGCGAGACCATCGAGATCACCGTCGCCCGGGTCTCCGACCGCAGGTTCGGGTTGAGCCCGATCAGGATCAGCGGCCCCTCCAGCTGTCGCGCCGATCCGCCGGTCAGCGAGCAGGCCGCCGCCACGCCGAACCGGCGGCTGACGGCGAACAGCGCAGTGCTCAGCGACATCACCACGTAGACGCAGGCCAGCGCAGACGGTGCGCCGGCCGCCCCGCGTCGCTCGATCCGCCCCGACAGCCGGCCAAGCACGACGATCGAGAGCGCCGCCTGGATCGCAAACAGCCCGCCCAGCCAGACGACCGGCTCGAACCCGCCGGCGGCCGGAGTCCCGACGTCGCGCAGGAAGTGGGCGGTCGAGAGCCTGTCCACGCCCTCGCTGAACGCGCCCGCGACGACGGCCACGATCGTCAGCCGCCGCACCAGACCGGTCGCGCGCACGACGGCCAGCGACTCCGCGACCTGCGCGCGCATGCCCGCAGCGAGGCCCCTGCCCTCGCCGATGGGCCGCCTGGTCTCGGGCATCACGGCCGCGAGCAGCACCGCGAGCGCAACCAGACCAAGACCGCCGAGCACGATCGGCGTCGTGATGGTGCGCTGGGCGATCAGCACGGCGACCGGGATCGCCACCAGCGTGGCGCCGTTCTCGAGCCGGGCACCGGTGAGGAACAGCCTGGCCGCCGCCGACTCTCCGACCTCGTCGGTCAGCCATGCCTGCTCGGCCCCGCTGGTCAGCGTGGCACCGACGCCGAACAGCACGTTGCCCACCAGGATGGCACCCAGCTCGGGGACAAGGCCCTCCAGCGTGAAGCCGGCGCCGATCAGCGCGATGCCGGCGACGATCGCCGGCCGGCGGCCGACGAGGTCGGCGAGCGCGCCGGTCGGCACCTCGCACAGCGCGCAGACCAGCTCCAGCACGGAGCCGACCAGCACCAGCTGGAACGCGGTCAGGCCGACCGTCGCGGCCTGATAGATCAGATTGACGGTGACGATCAGGGTGAAGCAGAAGCCGTAGGTCGACTGCATCACCAGGTAGACGCGTGCAGCGTCGTCACGAAGGCGCATGCGGGAACTCCATCGCTCGCGTGGGCGGAAACCGGGTGGCTAGCGAGCGGCTGGCATGGCCGGACGACTGTACCATGGGCTGGCGATGGCCCGGGAGTACCCCACCGTCCTTGACCTCGTCGGCAACACGCCGCTCGTCCGCCTGCAGCGGATCACCCGCGGACTCGCGCCGACGGTGATCGCCAAGCTCGAGTACCTGAACCCCGGCGGCTCGGTCAAGGATCGCATCGGCATGCGGATGATCGAGGCCGCCGAGCGCGACGGGAAGCTGCGCCCCGGCGGCACCATCGTCGAGCCCACGTCGGGCAACACCGGCGTCGGCCTGGCCATCGCCGCCGCCCTCAAGGGCTACCGCTGCATCTTCGTGATGCCCGTCAAGATGAGCCAGGAGAAGATCTCGCTGCTGCGGGCGTACGGCGCCGAGGTGGTGATATGCCCGACGGCCGTCGAGCCGGAATCGCCGGAGAGTTACTACTCCGTCTCCGACCGGTTGGCCGAGGAGATACCCGGCGGCTTCAAGCCCAACCAGTACGCCAACATGGCGAACCCGCAGGCCCACTACGAGACCACCGGGCCGGAGATCTGGGAGCAGACCGGCGGCGCGATCGACGCGGTCGTGATCGCACTGGGCACCGGCGGCACCGTCTCCGGCGTCGCCCGCTACCTGAAGGAGCAGAACCCGGCGATCCGCGTCGTCGGCGCCGATCCCGAGGGATCGATCTACTCACAGCCCGACGACGTCCATCCCTACCTGGTCGAGGGGATCGGCGAGGACTTCTACCCGACGACGATGGACCTCTCGCTGATCGACGAGTTCGTCACCGTCTCCGACCGCGACAGCTTCCTGACCGCCCGCCGGATGGCGCGCGAGGAAGGGCTGCTGGTCGGCGGCTCCGGCGGCACCGCCGTCAAGGCGGCGCTGGAGGTGGCGGCCGGCCTGGGCGCCGAGGCGACCGTGCTCACGCTGATCCCCGACGGCGGCCGCGCGTACCTCTCGAAGTTCTACGACGACACCTACATGATCGAGCACGGCTTCCTCGACCGGGAGACCCCGCCGACCGTCCGCGAGGTGATCGCCGCCAAGCGCAGCGAGGGCCACGGGGTGCCGGAACTGGTCGTCATCGAGGCGACCCACAAGGTGGGCGAGGCGATCGAGCTGATGCAGCGCTGGAGCATCTCGCAGCTGCCCGTCGCGCGGTCGTCGCCGGCCGACTCGATCGCCGACCTGGTCGGCTCACTGCACGAGCGGGGACTGCTCGACCGCGTGTTCAAGAGCGCCGACGCGCTGGGCGACGACGTCGCCTCGGCCATGCAGCCGCCGCTGCACGTGGTCGACGCCGGCGAGTCGATCGACCGCGACTACGCCGACCTGACCGGCGGCAGCCCCGCGGTGG
>DATLLN010000213.1:0-6950 GCA_035537835.1 Gaiellales bacterium | reverse complement strand
AGCGGTCGCGCGCCGGCGGCTGCGAGGTCGTTGACGGTCCCGTTGACGGCCAGCTCGCCGATCGAGCCGCCGGGGAAGCGCAGGGGACGGACGACGAAGGTGTCGGTGGTCAGCGCCAGCCCGACCCCCTCGACGCTCAGCGTGCCGGCGTCGCCGAGCTCGTCGAGTGCCGTCGACTGGAAGGCGGGCGCGAACAGCCCCTCGATCAGCGTCTGGGTCGACTTGCCGCCGGCCCCGTGCGCCATCGTGATCCGCTCGTCCTTGAACCTGGGGCGCTTCGACCGGGCGGTCTCGATGATCTCGAGGATCCGTTGCTCGCGGTCGCTCGGCGCCTGGGTCTCCGGAGCGTTCACGCGACCGCCTCCGGCTGTCCGCGGTCGCGGGCGTAGCGGCCGTAGTTGTAGTACGCGGCGCAGGCCCCCTCCGGGGAGACCATGCAGGTTCCGATCGCGTGCTCGGGGGTGCAGGCGGTGCCGAAGACCTTGCACTCCCAGGGCTTGATCACGCCCTTGAGCACCTCGCCGCACTGGCAGGCCTTCGGGTCCGCGACCCGTACCCCTGGGACCTCGTAGCGAAGCTCGGCGTCGAAGTCGGCGTAGCGGTCGGAGAGCCGCAGGGCGCTCTGCGAGATGAAGCCGAGGCCCCGCCACTCGAAGTGCGGGCGCAGCTCGAAGACCTCGGACATGACCGCGAGCGCCGCCGGGTTTCCCTCGTAGGGGACGACTCGCTTGTACTGGTTCTCGACCTCGCAGCGCTGCTCGGCGAGCTGGGCGAGGATCATCCGGATCGCGTCGAGGATGTCGAGCGGCTCGAATCCGGCCGTGACCAGGGGCTTTCCGTAGTCGGCGGGAATGAACTCGAACGGGCGGGCCCCGACGATCGTCGAGACGTGGCCGGGCCCGATGAAGCCGTCGAGCCGCAGGTCCGGCGACTCGAGCAGCGCCCGCAGCGGCGGCACGATGGTCACGTGGCTGCACATGCAGAGGAAGTTCGGGACCCCCTCGGCCTTCGCCCGCTTCAGGGTCAGCGCCGTCGACGGCGCCGTGGTCTCGAAGCCGATCGCGAAGAAGACGACGGTGCGGTCCGGGTTCTCCTTCGCGATCCGCAGCGCGTCGAGCGGCGAGTAGACCATGCGGATGTCGCAGCCGGCCGCCTTCGCGTCGATGAACGTGCCGTCCGAGCCCGGCGTGATCCTCACCTGCTTCGGCGACATGATGCGAGTGCCGGGCTCGCGGGCCAGGGCGATCCCGTCGTCGACCCGCCCCATCGGGATCACGCAGACCGGGCAGCCGGGTCCGTGGACCAGCTCGACGTTGTCGGGGAGCAGGTCGTCGATCCCGTACTTGTAGATCGAGTGGGTGTGGCCGCCGCAGACCTCCATCAGCTTGTAGTCGCGGCCGGGCTCGACGAGCGAGAGGATCTCGGCGGCAAGGGCGCGACCGAGCTCGGCGTCGCGGAACTCGTCGACGTATCTCATTCGCGCCCTCCGCCCGCGAGCGCGGCGATCGCGACGCCGGCGTGCACCAGCACCCGGTCGCCGGGCAGCACGTGGTCGACCAGGGTGGTCTCGACCGGCCACAGCTCGCCGGCGTCATCGCTGCACAGGCTGATGCCGGGCTCGGCGTGATGCCCGACGATGGTCATCGGGATGCCGTCGTCGCCGCAGGTGATGCAGTGATCCGCGGTGCAGGCCGGAGCCGGTGCCGGGTCGGTCACTCGATCACGCTGGCCTTCAGCTCCTCGAGCTCGCGCTCGTAGTCCTCGCCCATCCGCTCGAGCATGCGGCGGGTCGCCCGCGCCTCGTCCTCGTCGACCTGGGAGATGGCGAACCCGACGTGGATCAGCACCCAGTCCCCGGGCCCGACTCCGCTGTCGTCGGCGTCCAGCAGGCCGATGTTGACGTTCCTGCGGACGCCCGCCACGTCGACCCGTGCGAGCCGCCGGTCGTCGTCGACGACCTCCACGATCTGGCCCGGGATGGCGAGACACATGCGACGGAGACCCTCCGGTCGGGGCGGGGACAGGGCTGTTCTACCACCGCGGTTTCCGTGCTCCGATGGCGGGGTAACTGCGATTACCGGCGGTTCCGGTAACCCTGATTACCGGGTTCCGTCGCGTCGTACCGTCCTCCACGGACTACACTCGTTCCTCACGTCGAGAGGCTTGAGCGATGCCCGTCGATGGCCGTGATCTCCGGCTCGGAGATGTCTCACGGTGGTCTGGCTCCTCCCGCGCCAAGCGGCCCGAGTCACCGCCGCTGTACGCGTATGTCCTGGATGCGGACGACGACCTGGCCGCCGAGCTGGACGTCCGCATGCGGGTGGCGGCGCGGCAGGTCGCGACCGCGCGGGTGCTCGACGCGCAGGCCGGCGACTGCGACCTGGGGCCGTGGTTCGCCGCGGCCGGTGAGGGGCCGGGGCTGCTGCTGCTCGACGGACTGGTCGCCGTTCAGACCCGGATCGTCAACCGCACCGTCACGGAGCTGCTCGGCACCGGCGACCTGCTGCAGCCGGTGGGCGTCCGCGTGGACGACATGATCGAGCGCGAGGTGGGGTGGCGGGCGCTCCAGCCGACGCGCTTCGCCCTGCTCGATGAGGAGTTCGCACAGCGTGTGCTGCCATGGCCGCAGATCGCCCACGCCCTGCTCCGCCGTGCCGAGAACCGGGCCGACGATCTCGACGCGATCCGCGCGATCTCGTGCCAGCCCCGGCTCGAGGTTCGGCTGGTGCTCCTCCTCTGGCACCTCGCGGCGCGCTGGGGCCGCGTCGAGACGTCGGGCATCCGCGTCTGCCTGCCGCTCACACACCGGCTGCTCGGCCAGATGGTGGCTGCCGAACGCCCGTCGATCTCGCATGCGCTGTCCCGGCTCTCGCGCGCGGGACTCGTCACCGGAACGCCGGGCGACTGGCACCTGCACGGGCGGCTCGATGAGCACCTGGAGTCGCTGGTCGAGCGGACGACGCGGCTCGAGCCCCACTCGGGCCCGGACACTGACCAGATCGCGACCGGCGCATGACGCCGTCGCCGGAGGGGCGGCCGCTGCACGTCCTCTGGCTGACGAGCGGGCTGGGCTGCGACGGCGACTCGATCGCGATGACCTCCGCCACCAACCCGTCGCTCGAGGATCTGCTGCGCGGCTCGCTGCCGGGCATCCCCCCGATCGTCCTCTGCAACCCGGTGCTGGCGTTCGAGTCGGGCGAGGAGTTCATGCGGATCTGGGACGAGGCGGCCGCGGGGCGGCTCGACCCGTTCGTGCTGGTGCTTGAGGGCTCGGTCCCGAACGAGGACGTCAACGGCGACGGGCACTGGGCGGGGATGGGCGTCGACGCTGCGACCGGCCAGCCGATCTTGACCAACGAGTGGATCGACAGGCTGACGCCGCGGGCGGCAGCCGTGCTCGCGCTGGGCACCTGTGCCGCGTACGGCGGGGTTCCGGCGATGCGCAACAACCCGACCGGCGCGATGGGCCTCCGCGACTACCTGGGATGGGAGTGGCAGTCCCAGCTCGGCATCCCGGTCGTGAACCTCCCGGGGTGCCCGGTCCAGCCCGACAACATCACCCAGACGCTGCTGCGGCTGGCGCTTCAGCTGGCCGGCCTGGCACCGCCGATCGATCTCGACGAGCTGGGGCGGCCGGTCGAGTTCTTCGACCGAACCGTCCACGAGCGCTGCGACCGCGCGGGCTTCGCCGACCAGGCCCAGTTCTCGGAGCAGCTCGGCGACGGCCGCTGCCTGGTCAAGCTCGGATGCAGCGGGCCGGTGGCGCGGTGCAACGTCCCCATGCGCGGGTGGGTGAACGGCGTCGGTGGGTGCCCGAACGTCGGCGGCATCTGCACGGCCTGCACGATGCCGGGGTTTCCCGATCGGTTCATGCCCTTCATGGAGCCGGACGCCGGCGCCAGGCTGTATGCGCGCACCGCCCGGTTCGGGCACGGCCCGTTCGTGCGCTACATGCGCAACCGGCGGATGAAGCGGATCTTCGACGTCGAGCCGGAGTGGCGACGTCGCGGCCCGCGGCTGACCAGCGGCTACGAAGCCCGCTGAGGCTCGCGGAACGCGGCTGCGGCCGCCATCAGGCGGAACGGCTTGATCTGCATGCGCTGTTCCTGCGCGCGTGCGATCAGCGCATCGAAGTCGACGTCGGCCAGCGCCTCGTGTGCGCCGGCGCGCAGCGCCGTCCAGCCCGCCTCCTTGCCGGCGATACCCAGGTGCAGCGCCTCGAGTTCGAGCAGCCGGCTGAGATCGTCGTCTCCGGTAACGACGTTGCTGGTCTTGGCCCGCAGTGCCTTTTCGCCGACCCGCGCGACGACCTGCTTGACCGTGCTGGTGCCGACGCCCAGCCGCTCCATCACGCCCAGCAGCGTTTCCCGGTCGCTCTCGATCTCGGCGGTGACAGACTGGAGCGTCGCGGCCAGCTCGTCCGTGTTCGCGTGCCCGCGGAGCGAGTCCAGCAGGTCGAGCGCGGCGGCCGAACCGGCGAGGTGATCGTTCAGGTACTTGGTGAGCGAGGATGAGGCCATGCTGGGGGGGGGGGTACCCCACACCTGCGGACGGAAAACCGCTGCCGTAGGGTGTCGGCGTGAGCTACGCGATCTACGTGGGCGCGAACCTGACTGACGACGGGTGCGCATACCTGGCGGGTTACGGCGACGAGCCGTCAAGCCACTGGCTGGAGCTGGCGCCGCGGGTGGAGCACCCGGCGGACGCCACTATCGAGGTCGGCGTGACCGAGGCGTCGCTGATGCCGGGCGTGCGCACCGAGATCCCTCAGGCCGCGGTCACCTCCCGCCATCTGCGCGTCGACTACTCGTATTACCGCGGTGTCCCCGCCCCGCTGACCAATGGCGGCCTCAACGAGCACGGCGTCGCGGTGCGCGACGTCTGGTCGCCCAGCGCCGAGCGGCTGCGGGCGATGACGCCGGACGACCAACGCGGGCTGAACTACAGCGACCTGGCCCGCGTCGTGCTGGAGCGGGCGCGCACGGCACGCGAGGGAGTCGAGCTGATCGGCGAGCTGATCGCGCGCCACGGCGAGGCGACCTACGGAGGCAACTCGCACCTGATCGCCGACGCCGGCGAGGGCTGGGTGGTGGTCGAGTTCGCCGGCGGCCAGGGGCTGTGGGTGGCCGAGCGGGTGGGGCCGGACGGCATCCGGGTCAGCCGGCCCGGGGTGATCGGCGAGGTGCCCGCGGACTTCGCCGACCACGCGGACTTCCTCGGCCCGCCGCACCTGATCTCCTTCGCCGTCGAGCACGGGTGGTACGACCCGGCGGACGGAGCGTTCGACGCCAACGTCGTCTACGGCGACGGGCTGGGGCGATGGCAGGGCGTCCGCTGGATCGAGGATGAGCTGGCGGCGCGCGCCGCGCGGGCCGGTGGGGTCTCGCTGGCCGACGTGATCTGGACGGTGCGCACCGAGCGGCTGACCGGCGACTCGGCGGGATACGGGCAGGTCGTCCCGCTGCCGGCCGGAGCGCAGTCCGAGCTCCGCGTGCTGTGGCATTCGCCCGTCGGCGCTGTGGCGGCGCCGCTGACCCCGTTCTTCCTGGGCGTCGAGTCGGTGCCGCCCGAGCTGCGCCGGCATCGCTACCTGACGGCCGGCGAGGACGCTGCCTTCGCCGACCCGCCCGACGGCGACGACATGCGCTCCTCGGTGGCGCCGCGGATCGAGGCGACCCGGTCGGCCGTCGCCGTGTTCAGACGCCTGCTCTACCTGCTGGCCGAGCACCACGAGCTGTTCATGTCCGAGGTGACGCCGGTCTGGGAGGCGCTGGAGCGGGAGACGGCGGCCGCCGTGCCGGGCGTCGCGGACTCGGCGCGGATCCTGCTCGAGGCGGGGCGCCCCGAGCTGGCCGCCGATGTGCTCACCCGCTTCAGCCACGGCGAGGCGATCCGGGCGCTCGACCTGGGGGAGGCGATGGCGGCCAGCATGGATGCCCGCAGCCGGGTGCTGTTCGGCCTCAACGAGGATCCCGGCTGGCGGGGGCCGCAGCGGATCTGGTAAGCCGCATGCCGGAGCGGATCGTCCCGGCGGCGGCGAGCAGCGCCGTACCCACGGCGACGGCGACCGCGACCGGTGTCGCGGAGGCTCCGGCGGCGACCGCACCGGCGGCGGCGACCACCAGCAGCGCCACTCCCGCGGCGATCCGCCAGTCGTCGCCGACGACGAAGTCGTACCAGAAGCGGCCGAACGCGCTGACGTAGCGCATCAGGAGACCGCCACCGGTCGCGTTGCCACCCGCCGCAGGACGCGCACCGTCGCCCAGGAGGTGGCCATCCAGAGCACGAGCAGCACCGGGAGCGCCCAGCCTCCGCCCGGCCACTCCAGCGACTTGCCGTCCGGCGCGAAGACGCCCAGGCCCTCGACGACCCAGAACGTCCCGTAGGTCGCGAGCAGCAGGCCGACCGAGAACTTCAGCGTGTTCTCCGGCACCTTCGCCAGCGGGCGGTGCGCGGCCACGCCGGCGGCCAGCACGACCGCCGCGGCCCCGGCGGCGGCCGCCGCCGCCAGCGGGATCGACCCGGCGCTCAGCCCGAACGTGATGGCGATGAAGATCACCTCGAGGCCCTCCAGGAACACGCCCTTGAAGGACACGACGAAGGCGTACCAGTCGAGCCCGTACCGCTCACCGGGTGCGGCCGTGTGGGCGGCCGACTGCTCCTCCGCGAATATCTGATCCTCGTCGTGGAGCGACTTCAGCCCGGCCGAGCGGAGGATCGCCTTCTGCAGCCACTGCAGGCCGAAGATCAGCAGGAGCACGCCGACCACCAGCTGCAGCGACGTCTTGGGGAACCACTGCACGAGCGCGTAGCCGGCGACCACGGTGATTGCCGCCAGGGCCGCCACGGCCAGGCCGACGCCCCACAGCGCTGAGCGCCAGCCGCGGGTGAGGCCCATCGCCAGCACGATGGTCAGCGCCTCGACGAACACGACGGCGGACGCCAGGCAC
>DATLLN010000212.1:0-11215 GCA_035537835.1 Gaiellales bacterium | reverse complement strand
GGGTCAGCCCGAGCACGTTGCGGGCGACGTCCGACGGGACGAACCCGCATACCTCGACCCATGTGGAGAGGCCGCGACCGAGCAGCTTTCCGCGCGCGGCCGCCTCCGTCCGGCGCCGCTCGAACGTCTCGTTGTCGTCGGAGAGCTCGAGCAGCCTGTCAAGCGTCTTGGCGTAGTCGCCGGAGTCGTACATGAGGCCGATCGCGGTCGTGAACGGGAACTCGACCGGGAAGTTGCGCCTGCGCACCTCGGTGCGGCTCATGCCGAGCTCCCGGGCGAGGATGTCCATCATCCGCTCGATCGCGTGGGTGGCCTCGGGACGGCCGGCGCCGCGAAGGGCGTCGGTCGGCACTGTGTTCGTGTAGACGTTCGTCACCTTGACGTCCACCTCGGGGATTGCGTATGCACCAGGGGACATCAGGAACGTCAGCTGCGAGATCAGCGGCGTCAGCATCTGCAGGTACGAGCCGTAGTCCTGGACGTAGTGGGCGCGCATGCCGAGCACTTTTCCGTCCTTCGTCGCCGCGAGCTGCATGTGCGCGACCTGGGCGCGGCCGTGGCAGGTGGCGAGCATCGCCTCGGAGCGCTCCTCGATCCACTTCACGGGCGCGCCCACCTTGCGTGAGGCGGCCGCGGCGATGAACTCCTCGGCGTAGGCGTTCAGCTTCGAGCCAAAGCCGCCGCCGACGTCTGGCGCGATCGCCCGCACCTTGGCCTCGCTCACGCCGCAGACGATCGCGAGGAACGTGCGCAGGAAGTGCGGCACCTGCGTCGAGCTGTAGACGACCAGGTCGTCGTTCGCGGTGTTCCAGTCGGCGACCACGCCGCGGGTCTCGATCGGGACGTGGATCAGGCGCTGGTTCCGGATCGTGTGCTCGACCACCACCTCGGCCCTCGAGAACGCGTCGTCGATGCCGTCGGTCCTGTGCGTGAGCACGAGCGCCACGTTGGAGTCGAGCTCCTGGTGCACCTTCGGTGCGCCGTCGGCCTGGGCTGCCTCGACGTCGAGCGCCGCAGGCAGCTCCGCGTAGCTCACCTCGACGGCGTCGGCCGCGTCGCGGGCCGCGTAGCGGTCGCCGGCGATCACGACGGCGATCGGCTCGCCCACGTGGCGGACGCGGCCCTTGGCCAATGGTGGCCGCACCGGGTGGACCATGTCGCCGGTGGGGTTCGAGGCGCACGGGACGCCGGCGGCGAACTCCAGGTCGTCCCCAGTCAGCACCGCCGTGACGCCCGGCATGGCCGCCGCGGCCGCCGTATCGATCCGGGTGATGTCGGCATGCGGGAACTGGCTGCGCACGATCGCCATATGCAGCATCCCGGGCAGCTTGAGATCGTCGACGAAGCGGCCGCCGCCGGTAAGGAACTTGCGATCCTCCTTGCGCAGCGCGGCGACGCCGATCCCCTTCGCGTGGTCGGCCGTCGTCGCCATCAGACCGTCACCCCCGATGCGGCCCGGACGGCCGCGACGATGTTCTCGTAGCCGGTGCAGCGGCACAGGTTGCCCTCGAGCCCGTGGCGGATCTCCTCGTCGGTCGGCGCCGGGTTCGCCTCGAGCAGCTTGATCGCGGTCATCACCATGCCGGGCGTGCAGTAGCCGCACTGGAGGGCGTGGTGCTCGTGGAAGGCACGCTGCATCGGGTGCAGTTCGCCGTTCTCGGAGATGCCCTCGATGGTCGTCACTTCGCGGCGGTCCGCCTGGACGGCCAGCAGGGTGCACGACTTCACGGCATCGCCGTCGAGCCAGACCGTGCACGCCCCGCAGTTGGAAGTGTCGCAGCCGATATGGGTGCCCGTCAGGTTCAGGTGCTCACGCAGCAGGTGGACGAGCAGCGTCCGCGGCTCGACCTCGGCCGTCCGTGGTACCCCGTTGACGGTGATGGTGACGGCGCTCTTCATCGAGCCCTCCTCAGACGTCGGGGTTGCGCTGTTGCATGGGCAGGTCTATCGCAGTACGACGCGGATCACAAGTACACCCTTTGCCCGCCCGGTCGAGCGCCTGTAAGGGTTTCGCATGGAACGTGCCCGAGCCGTTGGTCACCTGCCCGGCCGTGGTTCTCCCGTCACCGCCCATCGTCGTCGAGCACCATCTCGATCTGCGGCTTGGGGTCGCGCTGCGGCGGCCCATGGTCGAGCAGCAGCAGGCCGAACGGCAGGTCGAGCAGTCCGCGGACACTCGCTCGGGTGGCGTCCGGGTCGTCGTGGAACCGCAGCGGCACGAACTGCAGGTGGTCGGTGTACATCAGCAGGTCGGAGCAGATCAGCGCATCCTCCGCCGGATCGGTCAGCAGGCAGTAGTGGATCGGCTCGGGGCCGGGCGTCCGCATCGCCCGCAGCCCGGCCGGCAGGACGTCGCCGTCGGCGTACCGCGCGTCCGGCTCCTCGTCGGCCCGCGGCGTGCCCTCGGGCATGTGCACCGGGATCCCGAACTGCCGGCGGTAGCGCCACGCCGCCCGCCGGTGGCATTTTGCGGTCAGCACGATCGCCGTCGGGTCGGGCAGCTCGGCCAGCGCCTCGTCCGCGAGCCGCACCGGATCGACCAGCACGCAGTCGCCGCCGAACTCGACCAGGTGGCTGCTGGACGGCGACCCGCCGATGGTGCTGTTGCGTACCAGCCAGTGCCAGATCCCCGGCACGACCAGCTCGACGCTACCGGCGACTTCCGGCGGCTCGCTCATGGCAGCAGCCTATCGCTCAGCCGAACGCCGCCTCGGTTGCCGGTAGATTGGTGTTGCCATGTCGAGCTGGTACGACGCCTTGGCGGACGGATACGGGGACTGGTCGTCAACTGGCGTCGCTGCTGACGTCCCGTTCTACGTCGGGCTTGCCCGTGATGGTGACGGGCCAGTGGTCGAGCTTGCCGTTGGCACCGGGCGCGTTGCGATCCCGGTTGCCCAGGCAACGGGCAGGCGTGTAATAGGGCGTGAAAGAGACATCCGGGAGCTTGAGATCGAGGAGCCGGCGGCCTTGATCTACTGCCCTGGGCGGTCTCTGCTGCATCAGCCCACGTGGGCAGATCGTCGCCGCTGCTTCGAGCGGGTCGCGGCATCGCTTCGGCCCCCAGATCCATCTCACCTGTCAGTGGTCGTCACCCATGCACGACCGCTGCGATGCAACAACGGAGTCTGACCCCTTTGTTGCGTGATGCCGTCGTCGCGATCCGGTACGGTTCACTTTCGTTCGGCAGGCGAGCACGCTATGGGGGAAGCAGTGGGAAACCGCGTACAGGACGCCATCGTCGGCAATGCGCGGAAGTCGGCCGTTCGGCCGACGCCCCAGCAGTACTTCATGCTGCTCGCGGTCGCCACGCGCGAACGCGCCGCCTGCCTGCGCCGCCACGTCGGCGCGATCCTGGTCTCCGACCAGCGGATCATCGCCACCGGCTACAACGGAACGCCGACCGGATTCCCGAACTGCGACGAGGGCGGCTGCCACCGCTGCTCCCACCCCGAGGACTACGCCGAGGGGCGCGGATACGACGTCTGCATCTGCGTCCACGCCGAGCAGAACGCATTGCTGCAGGCGGCCAAGATCGGCTACAGCGTGCAGGGTTCGCAGTGCTACTCGACGCTGCGCCCCTGCTTCGGGTGCCTGAAGGAGCTGTACCAGGCGGGCGTCGCCGCCGTCTACTACCTCAACGCCTGGGCGCCGTCAGTCCCGCAGGAGGCCGAGGCGTACGACGCGCTGCTGGCCGAGATGCAGGTACGCGGCGTCAGTGTCGAGCCGCTGGAGCTGCCCGAGTCGCTGCTCGACCTACGCGCTGCGACGTAGCCAGCTCGGGCTGTGCTCTTCCCAGTCGAACGACTTCGCGTCGCTCGCCGGGACAGGCGGCTCGAGCGGGATGATCGTGGCGGGCATCCGCTCGACCTCCGCGTAGGAGGCCGCATCCAGCACGTAGTGATCCTCGAGGACGAGCACGACGCGCTGCGGCGTCAGATCCCGCTCGGCCTCGTCGGGCAGACGGTGGAGATCCGGGGTGGTCGTGATCCTGGTCAGCGCCTCGGCGTGCAGCGAGATTCGCCACGCCTGCAGCTCAGGCTCCGCCAGCGGTGCAGCGGCGCACACCGGGCAGGGGGTGAGCGGCCGCTTGGGATGGTCGCAGCGATGACACGCGACGGTGATCTGCATGGTGCCGTTGTCGGCCGGGAGGCTCCCCACCTTGAGGGTGAGTCCTCAAGGAACCGCTGGAATGTGCCGACTGACAACGTATGCACCGGGCAGGCAGGAGCCGGTTGCTGCGTGTTCTGGGGGGTACGGCAGTGGTGTCGGCCTTGCTGTTCGCAGCGGCCGCCAACACCGCGTCGGCGGACCCGACCCTCGACGAGACCAAGCAGCACTATCAAGAGGTCACGCGCGAGGTGCGCAAGCTCGACCACCGGGCCGAGCAGCTCACCGAGGAGTACAACAAGACGGTCTGGGAGCTCGAGCAGCTCCACCGCCAGATCGTCTACGCGAAGCACCGCCTGCACGACGCCCAGGTGCAGCTGCGGGCGCACAAGAAGTCGCTGGCCATCCTGGTGGTCGCCCAGTACAAGGGCCTGACCCCGCAGACGTCCGACATCCTGCTCGGCGCCGGGTCGCTTGAGGATCTCACCGGGGGGCTTGACCTGAAGGCGCGGCTCGATCGTGCGATGGCAACCGCCGTCGCCCAGATCACGCTGCTGCGCCAGGAGATCATCGACCAGACGACCGCGCTGGAGGCCGCACAGGCGCGCGCCGAGAAGGAGCGCGAGCAGCTGGTGCTCAAGCGCAAGCAGATCCGCCACGAGCTGCGCCGCCGGCGCCTGCTGATGGAGCTGCTGGGCAACCAGATCGCGGCCGGCGAGGCGGCGTCGACGATCGGCCAGTCGAAGCTCGCCCTGCAGGCCGCCAAGTGGATCGTCGCCGACAGCCGCGCGCACAGGGGCGACAAGGGCACCGTGCTGCGCGACCAGGTCGCGCTCGACGCGCTCCGCCAGATCGGCGTGCCATACAAGTGGGGCGGCGCGTCGCCGGAGGCCGGATTCGACTGCTCCGGCCTGATCATGTGGCTGTGGGCGCAGCACGGCTACTCGTTGCCTCACTTCGCCGCCGCGCAGTACGCGCTGGGCCCGCAGGTCGCCTCGCAGGAAGACCTGGAGATCGGCGACCTCGTGTTCTTCCACAAGCTCGGCCACGTCGGCATGTACATCGGGAACGGGTACGTCATCCACGCGCCGCACACGGGCGACGTCGTCCGCATCGCGCCGCTGTCGCTGCCCTGGTTCCAGGACACGTACGTCGGCGCCACCCGGCCCGGCCCGGCCTGAGCGAGCCCCTCGTCGGATAACCTGCCGATATGTTCTTCCGGCAGGTGCTCCACGGCGATCTCGGGTGTGCGTCCTACCTGATCGCCGACACCGGCGCCGGTGACGGCGCCGTCGTCGACCCCAAGTGGGCGATCGACGAGTACCTGGAGCTGGCCGGCCGTCACGGCTTCCGGATCGGCCACGTGATCGAGACCCACAACCACGCCGACCATGTCTCCGGTCGTAGCCGGCTGGTCGAGGCGACCGGCGCGCGCGTCTGGGTGCACCGGCTGGCGGGCGCGACGTACGAGCACTCGCCGTTCGAAGATGGCGACGAGATCGCCGTCGGCGGCTCGGTGCTGCTGCGGGTGCTTCACACCCCGGGCCACCGCCCGGAGCATTCCGCGATCGTGGTGATCGACCGGCTGCGCGGCGACGACCCGGTCGCCGTCCTCACCGGAGACAGCCTGTTCGTCAACGACGCGGCCCGCCCCGACCTGGCCGTCGAGAAGCGCGAGGGCGCCGCGGAGCTGTTCGCCAGCCTCCAGCGCATCGTCTCGCTGGGCGACGCCGTCGAGCTGCATCCCGGCCACACCGGCGGCTCCCTGTGCGGCAGCGCCCGGATGGGCGAGAAGACGTCCTCGACCGTCGGCTACGAGCGCGCCCACAACTCGCTGCTGCAGATCACCGAGCCCGGCGTGTTCGTCGACACCATGGTCACCGCCCTGCCGCCGCAGCCCCCGAACTTCAAGCAGATCGCCGAGACCAACCGGACGACGGGCGGCACCGTCCCGGTCTCGCCGCAGCGGCTGACGGCGGAGCGGTTCGCGCGGCGGGCTGCCGCGGGCGGTCTGATGATCGACGGCCGGACGCCGGAGGACTACGCCGCGGGCCACGCCGCGGGGGCGGTCGGCGTCACGCTCGGCTCGAGCGGCTTCGGCACCAAGGCCGCATGGCTCGCCTCGGCGGGAGCCGAGCTCCTGCTGATCGGGCAGGACGACGGTGAGGCCGACCTGATGGCCGAGCTGCTCGGCGCCGTCGGCCTGGCAGCCGCGGCGACGCTGGCCGGTGGGTTCCCGGCGTGGCGGGCGGCGTCGCTGCCGGTCGAATCGCTGGGGCAGGTCGACGTGCCCGGTCTGGCCGAGCTGCTCGAGGGCCACGGCGAGCTGCAGCTGCTCGACGTCCGCGGGGACGACGAGTGGGCCGAGTCGAGGATCCCCGGCTCGACGCATATGCCCTACCACGATCTGATCGACGCGATGCCCGACCTCGACCGCGCGCTGCCGGTGGCGGCGATCTGCAACAGCGGCAAGCGGTCGGCGATGGCGGTCGGCCTGCTGCAGCGCGGCGGATTCCCGGACGTCATCCACGTCACGCACGGCGGCGTCAAGACCTGGGGCGAGCTGGGCCTGCCGCTCGAGACCGGCGAGCCGGCGGTGCGGGCATGAGCGCGCCCGAGCTGTCGGCGGCCGAGGTCGCCGAGGCGCTGGCCGGCGACCGCGTGGTCGCCGTGGACGTGCGCACGGCCGACGAGTGGGACGCCGGGCATATCGCCGAAGCCACCTGGATCTCGATGACCGAGCTCGCCGGACGGCTCGACGAGCTGCCGCGCGACCGGACGCTGGCGATCGTCTGCCGCAGCGGGTCACGCAGCGGAGTGGTGGCCGACCACCTGCACGACGCCGGATACGACGCGGTCAACCTGGCCGGCGGGATGTACGCCTGGGTCGCGGCCGGCCTGCCGATCCAGCCCGAGGACGGCTGGGTGGCGTGAGCATCCGCGTCGGCACCTGCTCCTGGGCCGACGACTCGCTCTCGGCCCTCTGGTACCCGGACTGGGCGAAGTCCGCCGAGGGGCGGCTGCGCTACTACGCCGAGCGCTTCGACACGGTCGAGCTGAATGCCAGCTTCTACGCGTTGCCCACGGCGGAGACGGCTGCCGCATGGGCGCGGCGCACTCCGGACGGCTTCATCTTCCACGTCAAGGCGTTCGCGATGATGACGCGGCATCCGGTCCGGGCGGAGCAGCTCCCGCCCGACCTGCGGGAGCTGTTCGACTACGACGAGCGCGGCCGCGTATCGCATCCGTCGCGCGAGCAGCGGGCCGAGGTCTTCGACCGCTTCCTGCATGCGGTCGACCCGCTGCGCGAAGCGGGCCGGCTGGGTGGGGTGCTGATGCAGCTGCCGCCGTACATGGTATGCAAGCCCGAGTCGCTCGAGTACCTCGAGTGGGCGCGCGGGCAGCTGCGCGACCACCGCATGCTGGTCGAGTTCCGGCACCGCAGCTGGCTGGAGCCCGACGTCGTGGCCGAGACGCTCTCGTTCCTGGAGTCGATCGACGCCACCTACGTGATGGTCGACGCGCCCCGCACCGACGCCAAGAACGTCGCGCCCACCGTGATCGGGCAGACGAGCGACCAGGCCTACCTGCGGCTGCACGGGCGAAACGCGGCCACCTGGAACCGGCGCGGCGGGAGTGCGTCCGAGCGGTTCGACTACCTGTACTCGGACGACGAGCTGCGCGAGTGGGTGGAGCCGCTGCGCGAGCTCGAGCAGCGCTCCGAGACCGTGTGGGTGATGTTCAACAACAACGGCCGCAGCGTGGACACCGTGACCGGCGGCGAGATCGCCCAGGCCCCGGTCAACGCGCTGACCATGCAGGAGCTGCTCGCCCAGCACACCGCCGCCCGGTAAGCGGGGAGTCTTACCGGGCGGCTGGAGGGGGAGGATCACCGGGGGGTCGCACCCCCGGCTGCGATCGGTTGCCACGGACGGTCGGTTCGTGGCTGTCAGTCAGGAGAGGGTGTCTGCGATCGGTCTCTCTCCTGGCCGTCTTCGTCGAGAGCTACTGTTGCATCCCCCGGTTGGGGGACGATTGGATCATCCTGTGAGGTTCGTGTGTACCGCGCGAGCGCCGGTGAGATGAGGTGCAGCACGGCTGCTCCGGCGATGCAGATCAGGCCGCCGGACACGACCGATGTCTGTACTGACGTCAGCCGCGCGACCGTGCCTGCCTCGAGATCGCCGACCCGCGGGCCGCCGGTGACGACCGCGATGTGGAGCGACGCCATCCGACCCCGCATCCGGTCGGGCGCCTCCTGCTGCATGATCGTGTTGCGGAACACCGCGGAGACGACGTCCGCCGCGCCGGCGACGGCGAGCAGGAGCAGCGCCAGCCAGAACAGGTCGCCGGGCACCAGCCCGAACACGGCGATCGAGGCGCCCCAGACGATCACGGCGCCGATCACGGCCACGCCCTGGCGGTGCACCCGCCCGACCCAGCCGCTGCCCACCGCGGCGATCAGCGCGCCGACCGCCGGGGCGGCGTAGAGCAGCCCGAGGCCTCCCGGGCCGACCAGGAACGTGCCCTTGGCCAGCGCCGGGAACAGCGCCCGGGGCATCCCGAAGATCATCGCGTTCAGGTCGATGGCGAAGGTCGAGAGCAGCGCCGGCCGGCTGCGGGCGAAGCGGAGGCCGTCGATCACCGCCCGCAGCCCCGGCGCCGACCCGCCGCCGTGCGGCGTCAGCGCGGGCAGCAGGGCCGCCGCGATCACGGCGACCGTGAACACCACGGCGGCCAGCGCATAGGTCGTCGTCAGTCCGACGGCGGCCAGCAGCAGCCCGGCGAAGGCGGGACCTGCGATCGCCGACAGCTGGTCGACCGTCTGGTTGAGCGCCGACGCTGCGGGGACGCGGTCGAGTCCCACCAGCCCGGGCACCACCGCGTTGCGCACCGGTGACTCGATCGCCGCTGCGAAGGCCTGCACCGCGACGAGTGCATACAGCGCAACCAGCGGCGGCGTCCCCTCGGCAGCCAGCAGCGCCAGCCCCAGCGAGCACACCGCGGCGACCAGCTGGCTGGCGACCAGCAGCCGCCGCCGGTCGAAGGAGTCCGCGATGGCGCCGGCGACGACTGCGCCGGCCAGCAGGGGGATCAGCGCCGCGAGCCCGATCAGGCCGACCAGCAGCGACGAGCCGGTCAACGCGTACACCTGGTAGGGCAGCGCGACGACCGAAACCTGCGAGGCTCCGGCCGACAGCAGGTCGTTGAACCACAGCCGGCGATAGGCCACCGAGTCGCGCAGCGGTGAGATGTCGACCAGCAGGTGGCGCACCGGCGCGCACGATAGTCCCCATTGACCCGCGTCCGTTTTGGCCCTAGCCTCGGCGGGTGTCACTCGTGCAGAGGCTCCTGCTCGGCCTGCTGGCGGTCATCGCCGCCGGTGCGTCGGCTGCCGCGCCCGCCGGCGCGAACCCGCCGCCCCCCGACGTCGTCCTGAAGGTGATGACGCAGAACATCTTCCACGGCGGCGACGAGCTGAACCTGCGCACCAGGGAGTTCTGCCACCTCGAGACGGGTTGCGTGCGGGGGCTCCAGAAGATCGCCTTCGCCATCCAGCGGTCGGGTGCCGACGCCGTCGGCCTGCAGGAGCCGGAGATGAACACGCAGACGATCGCGGATCTGCTGGGGTGGTACGCGAGCCCGCGGACGTCGATCATCTCCCGCTACCCGCTGATCGACCCGTCGGGCGGCAACGGCGTCTACGTGTACGCGGAGCTCTCGCCGGGTCGCTACGTCGCCCTGGCCAACACCCACCTGCCGTCAGATCCGTACGGCCCGTACCTGGTGCGGGACGGCGGCACGCTGCAGCAGGTGCTGCAGCTCGAGCGGACGGCGCGGCTGCCGTTCATCGCCGACCAGCTGCGCGAGCTGCCGCCGCTGGCCGCCGCCGGCGTCCCGGTGTTCCTGACCGGAGACTTCAACTCACCGTCGTCGCTCGACTGGACGGCGGCCGTGGCGGCGGTGCGCAGTGATGTGCACTACCCGGTCAACTGGCCGGTCAGCGACGCGCTCCGGCGCGTGGGGTTCGTCGACTCGTACCGCGAGATCCATTCCGACCCGATCGCGGTGCCGGGCTTCACCTGGACGCCCGGCGGCCCGGAGGAGGACCCGCATGAGGTGTTCGACCGGATCGACTGGGTGCTGCACATGGGGCCGGTGCGGGCGACCGCCAGCCGGATCGTCGGCGAGCCCGGTGGGCCCGACGTCGACGTCGAGGTCGGGCCGTGGCCGTCCGACCACCGCGGCGTGGTCTCGACCTTCCGCGTGGCGCCGGCCGCGCCGCCGACGTTCGTCGGCGTCACCGGCCGTCTGATCGATCGGGGCGACCCGCTCAAGGTCTGGTTCGGCACCCGGGCGCCGGCCAACCGGGTCGCGATCGTGCACGCCGGGGATCCGGCCTCGGCCGCACTGCTGTCACAGCCGACCGGCGGTGCGCTGCACGGGACGCCGGTCTTCCCGACGGCCGGCCTGTCCCCAGGGGCGTACGACGCGGTGCTCGCCGATGCGTCCGGCCGGGTGACGGCCCGCATGCGCGTGTGGGTGAAGGCACCTGCCGCGAAGCCGTGGATCGCGACGACCAGGCTGGCGTACGCGCCGGGCGAACCGATCGTGGTGCGCTGGAGGAACGATCCGGGTATGCACTGGGACTGGATCGGCCTGTTCCGGGCGGGCGCCGGGGACGCCCACCAGCATCCCGCCAACTGCTCGGTTGGCTACTGCGGAAACGGCTACTACCTGGCCTACGAGTACACGCACACCGACCCCTCGGGCCAGGTCACGTTCGACGCCGGATCGGGCGGTCCCTGGCCGCTCAAGCCCGGCACGTACCAGATGCGCCTGCTGCTCGACGACGGCTACCGGGATGTCGCCCGGTCTGTCGAATTCGTCGTCCGGCCGTAGTCAACCCTGAAACGGTGCTTTCGCGATGACCACATCGCGTCAGTAAGGCTCACCACGCGGCCGCTGCGGATTACCACAATCGGGGCGCGGCCAGAGTCCGTTCGACGCCGATTCCTTGAAGGCAAGGGATCACGCGTCTCCGCCGCCCCCGCGGCGGCCGGCGCCTGAACGAGGGGTCGTCTTAGATGAAGTACCAGTACCGAGT
>DATLLN010000211.1:0-6238 GCA_035537835.1 Gaiellales bacterium | reverse complement strand
GTCGAGGCCGATCTCGAACGGCGAGTACTCGTGGTCGGGCGTCTCGGCATGCAGCACGCTGACGTAGTCGACGTCGACCAGGATCAGGCCTGCCTCCAGCCGGACGACGTCCAGGCGCGGTTCGACCGCCACGGCCTGCCGCCGGCGACCTCGCCCGTCGTCCAGCGCGACCCGGTGCCGATCTACGCGCGGCGATCGCAGGTCGGCCGGACGACCAGCCTGGGATGGTCGCCGATGCTCAAGCAGCTGGTCGCTCTGGCCTCGGTCGATCCCGACCACGCCGGCGCGGGCACCCGGCTCAAGGTCGAGTGGTCGGTCGAAGGCGAGCGCAGCACGGTCGGCGCCACCGTCGTGGGGCTGCCGTTCCTCGACCTCGAGCGGCGCCGAACGTAGCGTCGCGTAACAAAGGGGTCTGACCCCGTTGTTACATCACGTCGGTCGCGGGCTCGTGTAGTAGCACTTGCAGTAGCCCGAGAGCATCGGCTCAAAGCCGGTGAAGCGCGGGCCCCACGCCGTGATCACGGCGCCCTGCACCAGCTGGATGTACGGCCGCTGGTCGGCCAGGTAGGCCTCCATCTTCCAGACCAGCGCCTGGCGCTGCTTCGGGTCGATCATCTTGGCCTGCTGTGACCACCACGCGTCGTACTTCGGATCGTCGAAGCCGGTGTCGCTGTAGTTGCCCCACTGCGCCTTGGTGACGACCGAGAGGTTGAAGTTGGGATCGACGTACGGGTGCCAGTACCACGTCGCCATGTCGGCGTTCAGGTACTTGTAGTTCGGCGCGGTGATCAGGTTGTAGGCCTGGCTGACGTCGCCGCCCGCGACTTCCGAGACCTTGATGCCGATCTTGGCGAACGACTGCTGAAGGATCTCGAACTGGCGGTCGCCGCTGAAGTCGAGGTCGCCCGGCACGATGATCGTGTACTTCATCGGATGCTCCGGCTGGCCGTTGTCCGCCGGTGCGACGCGGACGCCGTCCGACCCGCGCGTGTAGCCGAGGCCGTCGAGGATCTCGTTCGCCTTGTCGATGTCGTAGGGGAGCGGCTGCACGTCGGGGTTCAGCCAGCCGTCGCCCTTGGAGTACTCCGACAGGATGTTGGCCCACGGCTTCGCGTAGCCGCCGAACACGACCTCCACGATCTGCTCGCGCGGAATCGCGTACTCCAGCGCCTCCTTGACCTTCGGGTCGAGCAGTTCGCGGTTCTTGATCTTCAGCGGGTTCGAGTTGATGATCAGGTTCGTCACCTCGGAGCCCGGGCCGACGTTGAGCGTCAGGTTGGAGTGCTTCTTGACCGCGTCGGCCGCCGTGAAGGGCACCTGATCGACGTAGTCGAGGACGCCGTTCGCCAGGTCCTCGATCATCGACGTCGCGTTCGTGTAGAAGGACAGCGTGACGGCGGCTGCGTGTGACTTGGGGCCGTAGAAGCCGGGGTTCGGCTTGAACACGGTGACACCCTTGGGCTCGTACTTGGTCACCGCATAGGCGCCGCCGGCGACCACCGGCAGATGCTTCTCGGGGAAGAACGCCTTCAGATCCTTGCCGTTGTTGCCGGTGTACTGCGACCAGATGTGCTCGGGCAGGATGAAGAACTGCTCGAGGTTGGCGAGTACCGGCGCGACGGGCCGCTTGTAGGTGACGACCACCGTGTTGTCGTCGGTCGCCTTGAAGTCCTTGACGCCGTCCAGGGACGAGGCGAGCAGCGCCGTCGGCCCGCTCGCGTACTTGAGCACCATGTTGCCGGTCCATGCGACGTCCTCGGCCGTCAGCGGCTTGCCGTCCGACCACTTGCCGCCGGGGTGCAGGTGGAACGTCCAGACCAGCCCGTCCTGGGAGTGCGTCCAGCTCTCTGCGTAGTCGCCCTCGATCTTGACGCCCGGCCCGTACTGCACCAGCTGCGGGTATTCCATGACGAAGACGTTGTATGCCTGCGCGTCGATCGCAACGAACGGGTTGAGCGAGTCGATCGCCGCCACCGTGCCCACCTTCAGGATCTGGTTGCCGTCGCCCGAACCCCCGCCCGAGGAGCCGCCGCAGGAGGCGCCGGTGGCGAGCAGCGCCGCGGCCAGCAGGGCCAGAACGGCGCGGCGCCATCTCCGGGAGGTTGCGGTGTGGTGAACGCGTGGCATTGCGAAATCAGCCGGGAATCTCCCGGCGGTATCCTCGCGAGCATGCTAGGGCTCCGGCGCGGGCGGCCACAACAGCCACAATCGGGCGGATGAGCCGGACCAGCGGCCCCAACGACCTGCTGCTGGCCGTCGACCGCGCCGCCGACCTGCCGCTGCGCGACCAGATCGCCGAGCAGCTGCGGGAGGCGATCCGCTCGCGGCGCCTGCGGCCGGGCGTGGTGCTGCCCGCCGGCCGCACGCTGGCGGCCGACCTCGGCGTGTCGCGCGGCGTGGTGGTCGAGGCGTACGAGGAGCTGCGCGAGCAGGGGTTCGTCGAGATGCGGCCGCGGTCGGCGCCACGGGTGCGGGAGGGCGCGGACTCTCCACTGCCCGCCGGGCCGGACGGCTCGCCGCCACCGCGGTACGACCTGGTTCCCGAGCTGCCCGACCTGGGCCTGTTCCCGCGACGCGGCTGGAGCCAGGCGCTGCAGCTGGCGCTGCGCACGGCGCCCGATCGGGCCTTCGACTACGGCGACCCGCGCGGCGACGAGCGGCTGCGCCGGGTGCTCGCCGATTACCTGGGCAGGGCGCGCGGAGTGGTGGCGGAACCCGAGCAGATCGTCGTCTGCCAGGGCTCGATCCAGGCGGTCGACCTCGCCTGTCGCGTCGTCGCCTCACTGGGCGGGCGGAGCATCGGTCTCGAGGATCCCTGCGCCGACGGGCTGCGCCGCGCCGCGCCGGGCGCAGGCCTCAGCTTCATCCCGATCCCCGTGGACGCCCGCGGTGCCGAGGTCGAGCGTCTGGTGGCGAGCAGCGCGGACGCGGCCATCGTCACCCCGGCGCACCAGTTCCCCAGCGGCGTGACGATGACGGCCGCCCGGCGCGAGCGGCTGCTGGCGTGGGCGCGGTCCGGCGGGGTGGTCATCGAAGACGACTACGACGCCGAGTTCTTCTACGACGGCCGCCCCGCCGGCGCCCTCCAGGGCGAGGCCCCGGACAGCATCGTCTACGTCGGATCGGCGTCGAAGACGCTGGCGCCGGCGATCCGGCTGGGATGGGCGGTGATGCCGCGGCGGCTGGCCGACCGCGCGGCAGAGCTGAAGGCCGCACTGGACGGCGGGTCGCCCGCCCCCGAGCAGATCGCACTCGCCCACATGATCGAGACGGCCGCGTTCGAGCGGCACGTCCGCAGGACACGGGTCGAGTACGGCCGGCGGCGGGAGGCGCTGCTGGGCGCCCTGGCGGCGGCCATGCCGCGGGCGCGGATCGCCGGCGAGCGTGCGGGCCTGCACCTGGCGGCGCGCCTGCCGGCGAGCGTCGACCGCGCGGCGCTCGAGCAGGCGGCGCTGGCAGCCCGCATCCGGATGTTCATGCTGGAGAGCTTCATGCACGATCCGCCCGCCATCGGCTCCTCGCTGCTGATCGGCTACGGACGTCTCCCGGCGGCCGCCGCCGAGCCCGCGGTGGCGGCGCTGGCCGGCGTGCTTGGACCAGTCTCGCAAGGTAGCCGTGGCACTGTTGCCGGGCTGCCGCGGTCGGGTAGCGTGGCGGCATGTCCACCCCCTTCCAGGGCCGCGGCGAGTGGCTGAAATGCCAGTTCCACGCCCACACCACCAACTCTGACGGCGAGGCGACGCCCGAGGGGCTGGCCGCGCACTATGCACGCGCCGGATTCGACGTCCTGGCGATCACCGACCACTGGCACGTCACGGAGCACCCCAGCGAACGCATCCTGGTGATCGGATCCAGCGAGCTGTCCGCCCGGGTCGACGAGACCCTGGAGGCGGACATCCTGGCGCTCGGCGTGCCCATCCTGCCCGAGGTGAAGGACTACTTCCCGACGATCGGCGACGCCGCCAGCTGGATCGTCGAGAACGGCGGCGTCGCGTTCCTCGCCCATCCCTACTGGAGCGGCCTGGAGTCCGAGCAGTACCTGTCGGCGCCGGCCCTGAGCGGCATCGAGGTCTACAACGGCGGCAGCCAGCAGACCAACGGCAACGCCTCGTCGGTCGAGTTCTGGGACGCCGTCCTGCACCGCGACGCCACCTGCCTGGGCATCGCCTGCGACGACTGCCACTACCCCGAGTACGACAGCCGCCTGGCGTGGACGATGGTGCGCGCGCCCGAGCGCACGCGGGCGGCGGTGCTAGAGGCGCTGCGCAGCGGGTCGTTCTACGCGTCGTCCGGGCCGGTCGTGCACGACGTCAGCGTGACCGACGCCGGCGTCGAGGTGCGGTGCTCACCGGCACGCGCCGTCACCCTCCGCTCGGGGCCGTGGGACGGCGGCCGGGCAAACGCCGATCCGCGGCTGATGCACTGGCGGGCCACTGTCACCGAGCAGGACGACGCCGGCCTGATCACCGCGTGCACGCTGCGGTTCCCGGAGCTGTGGACGTGGGGACGGGTCGAGGTCCAGGCGGCCGACGGGACGACGGCGTGGACGAACCCGATGCCGCTGCCGTTGGACACATCCGGCGGCCCGGAGTCCAACCTGTGATCGACGGCGGCCGCCCGCGGGCGCTGATCTTCGACTTCAACGGCACGCTCTCCGACGACGAGACGATCATGTACCGCGTCTTCGCCGAGCTGTTCGCGCGCCATGGCCGCCCGCTGTCCGAGCAGGCGTACCTGGACGAGCTGGCCGGCCTGTCCGACGAGCAGATCGTCATCACCTGGCTGGGCGCGGATGTCGATGTCGAGGCGATCGTCGCCGAGCGCATCCAGCGCTACATCGACGCGGTCGCCGAGACGGAGACGGTCGGCGAGGACGTGCGCCGCGGCGTGCTGTACGCCGCCAGCCGGGTGCCGGTGCTGATCGTGTCGGGCGCCGCGCACGCCGAGATCGAGGGCGTGCTGGCCGCGGCGGGGCTCGCCGACGCGGTGACCGCGGTCATCTCGTCCGACGCCGTCACGGACGGCAAGCCCCACCCGGAGGGCTACCTGCGGGCGCTGTCGGTGCTGCACGAGCACGGCGTCGACGCGGCGCCCGCTCAGGTGGTGGCGTTCGAGGACACGGAGGCTGGGGTGGCATCGGCCAAGGCGGCGGGGATGCGCTGCATAGCCGTGGCCGGGACGCTCCCGCGGGAGCGGCTGGCCGCGGCCGACTCGATCGTGCCCGGGATCGGGGAGTCGCTGATCAGAAGCCTACTGGACTGAGCCAGGCCGGTCAGACGCCGGTCTCGACGGCGATCCTGCCCGCCGTGACCGCGTCCTTGAGCCGTGCGAAGTCCGCCTCGTTCTGGTCGGCGTAGGCGACCGAGAACTCCGCGATCGCTCGATCGAAGTCGTCACCGCTCCCCAGGTACGACGCGATGGCGATGCGGTCGCCCGAGCGGCCATGGGCGCGGGCGAGCGTGCTCGCGCACAGCCGGCCGTACGCGGTCAACCCCGGCGCGTCGAACGCGTCGACGTTGGCCGAGGCCTTCCAGTCCCACAGCTGGCGGACGTAGAAGTCGCGCTCGACGCCGTCGACGCCGACCGTCCGGTGCCAGCCCAGGAAGATGTCGCTGGCGGTCTGCATCATCCGCTGCCCGGACACGACGCGCTGCCCACTGTTGGCGAACTCGCTCTTCTTGAGCACCGGTTCGAGCACCGAGGGCTGCGCCTCCTTGACCTGCAGCACCAGCGGGTCGGTCTCGTCGACGCCGATCATCAGCACCACCCATGCACGGGTGCCGACGCTTCCGACGCCGACCACCTTGCGGGCCAGGTGGACGTAGCGGTACGTGTCCACCAGCCGCCGGCGGTCCTCCTGAAGGGTGCGCCGGTACGACCGCAGGACGCCCTGGACGAAGGTCGTGATCTCGTGCTCCATCGCATCGGGAACGAGCTCTTCGATCGGCACCAGCAGCGGGGGGTTCGACTGGAACCGCAACTCGCCGTCCACGCGGCAGGTGAGCTTGCTGAGGGCCCGCATCCGATCCTTGGTCATCGCCTTCGATACGGCCGAGTCGAGCGCCCGCTCACCGCGCTCGCCGACCTCCTCGCGGAAGCGGTCGCGCATGTCGGACGCGCCGATCCGCCGGTACCACAGCTCGAGGTTCGACAGCTTGGCGTACTCGCGCATCGAGCGGCGGTACTCGCCGGCCGTGGCCGTGGCCACCTGCCGGGACTGCTTCGCCGACAGGCCGCG